>NZ_JAIJYL010000022.1:0-98797 GCF_019753495.1 Klebsiella sp. TF21-TM
TTTCGTCCGAGGACGTTAAGAATCCATGTCACTTTGAGTGCCCACACAGATTGTCTGATAAATTGTTAAAGAGCAGTGCCGCTTCGTTTTTCGCTGCGGCGCGGGGTGTGCATATTACGCTTTCCCGCTGCAGAGTCAAGCATTTATTTTCGCTTTTCTCTGCGAGGTTCTCACCGGAACCCCGCTGACCCGGCGGCTTGCTTGCCGTTGTTCCGTGTCAGTGGAGGCGCATTATAGGGAGTAATTCTGAGGTGACAAGGGGAAATGCAAAAAAACTTTTCAACCGTCTCTTTTTTCAACAATGCGGCGAGGAATGTCGCAAAAAACCGCCGTTTTGCTGTTTTAACCGACGAAACGGGGCGCCTGGTGGCATACTGTTAGTGTAGAGAAAAGAAAGGAACGGCATTTATGTCTTTAAGCGCACAGCAACTGGCGGCACAAAAGAACATCTCCTGGGTACTGGCCGAGAAGCTCGCCCAAAAGATACTGACTGGCGAATATCAGCCGGAAAGCATTCTTCCCGGCGAAATGGAGTTAGGGGAGCAGTTCGGCGTGAGTCGTACCGCCGTCCGCGAAGCGGTGAAGACGCTGACTGCAAAAGGCATGCTGCTGCCCCGCCCTCGCATTGGCACCCGGGTAATGCCGCGCAGCAGCTGGAACTTCCTGGATAAGGAACTACTCTCCTGGTGGCTCACGGAAGATAACTTCGAAGAGGTGGTGAGCCACTTTCTCGTCATGCGCAGCAGCCTGGAGCCACAGGCCTGTTTCCTCGCCGCCGCCCACGGCACCGCGGAACAGAAAGCGCAGCTCAATACCCTTATGGAAGAGATGATTGCCCTGAAACGTCATTTTCAGCGCGATCGCTGGATAGACGTCGATATGGCCTGGCATGAACATATCTATGAAATGAGCGGCAATCCTTTCCTCAGCTCATTCGCCTCTTTATTTCATTCCGTCTACCACACCTACTTCACGTCGATTACGCAAAATGAAGTCGTGAAGCTCGATCTCCACCAGGCGATCGTCGATGCCATTCTCAATAGCGATGCGCCAGGTGCCTTGCTCGCCTGCCAGGCGCTGCTGAACGCCCCACACCACGTACATCAATAACAAGGATTTGGCATGAGCGGAAAAAAAGGGCGCAGCATGGCTGGCCTGCCGTGGATCGCGGCGATGGCCTTCTTTATGCAGGCGCTGGATGCCACCATTCTTAACACCGCCCTCCCGGCTATCGCCCACAGTCTTAATCGTTCTCCCTTAGCGATGCAGTCGGCCATCATCAGCTATACGCTGACGGTGGCGATGTTGATCCCGGTCAGCGGCTGGCTGGCCGATCGCTTCGGCACGCGCCGGGTCTTTATCATCGCCGTTAGCCTGTTTACTCTCGGCTCCCTCGCCTGCGCGCTCTCGAGTTCATTAACGGAGCTGGTCATTTTTCGCGTTATTCAGGGGGTCGGCGGGGCGATGATGATGCCGGTGGCGAGGCTAGCCCTCCTGCGCGCCTATCCGCGCAGCGAACTGCTGCCGGTACTGAACTTTGTCACCATGCCGGGACTGGTAGGACCGATTCTGGGCCCGGTTCTCGGCGGGGTATTTGTGACCTGGGCCAGCTGGCATTGGATTTTCCTGATAAACATTCCCATCGGCGTGATCGGCATTCTGTATGCCCGTAAATATATGCCAAATTTCACAACGCCGCGCCGACGCTTCGATATAACCGGTTTTCTGTTATTTGGCTTAAGCCTGGTGTTATTTTCCAGCGGTATTGAACTGTTTGGCGAAAAAATCGTGGCGACATGGCTGGCGCTGGCGGTGATCGCCGTCAGTCTGATACTGCTCCTGGCCTATGTCCGTCACGCGCGCCGCCATCCTGCGCCGCTGATCTCGCTCTCTTTATTTAAAACCCATACGTTCTCGGTCGGCATTGCCGGAAACCTTGCCACGCGGTTGGGTACCGGCTGCGTACCTTTTCTGATGCCGCTCATGCTGCAGGTTGGCTTTGGCTATCCGGCCATTATCGCCGGCTGTATGATCGCCCCCACCGCTATCGGCTCGATTATTGCGAAATCTACCGTTACCCAGGTGCTGCGCTGGTTTGGCTATCGTAAGACCCTGGTGGGGATCACCGTGTTTATTGGCCTTATGATTGCCCAGTTCTCGCTGCAGTCGCCAGAAATGCCGCTGTGGATGCTGCTTCTGCCGCTGTTCGTGCTGGGGATGGCGATGTCCACGCAGTTTACCGCCATGAATACCATTACCCTGGCCGATTTGACGGATGACAATGCCAGCAGCGGCAATAGCCTGCTGGCAGTCACCCAGCAGCTTTCCATCAGTCTCGGAGTGGCCATCAGCGCTGCGGTGCTGCGCTTCTATGAAGGTTTTGACAGCGCCAGCACCGTAGAGCAGTTTCACTACACCTTTATTACCATGGGCGTGATAACCATCGTGTCGGCGCTGATGTTTATGCTGTTGAGAGCGAAGGATGGCCGCAACCTGATTAGCGAGCGGCACAAACGCTAAGCGGAGCCGCGGACCACCAGCTCCGGGGTTAACTGTACGCGCTGCTGTTTTTGCTGCGGGTCGGCCATGCGATGGATCAGCACGTCGATGGCCAGTTCCCCCAGCTCATCTTTCGGCTGGTGAATGGTGGTTAACGGCGGCGTCATATAGCGAGCCAGTTCAATATCATCGTAACCCACCAGCGCCATATCCTGCGGGATCTGCAACCCGGCCTGGTATAACGCCTGATAAGCGCCAACCGCCATGGCGTCGTTACCGACAAACACCGCCTGCGGCCGCTGCGGCAACGCCAGCAGCTGCTGCATCGCGCTAAATCCGCCGCCAAACTCAAAATCACTGGTCACCACGTCTCCCTCGGCTACGGGCAGACCGCAGCGCGCCATCGCGGCATGGTAACCTTCAAGGCGCAGACGCGCCGGGGTTTTATCCAGCGGGCCGGCAATGCAGGCAATGTGTGAATACCCTTGATCGATCAGGTACTGGGTCGCCATATCGCCACCGAGCAGCGAGTTATCCTGAATCAGATCGCTATCGCCATCAAACGGCGCCCAGTCCATCATGACCGTCGGAACCGACGGATAGCGCTGCATAATTTCCGGGGAGGGTTGGTGGGTCTCAGTGCACAGCAGCAGTAATCCATCGACGCGTTTTTGCATTAACGTCTCCAGATTACGATTCATTCGCTGCTCATCACCTTCCGTATTACAGAGTACGAGACTATAACCCCGCTCAAAGCAGCTGCGCTCCACGCCCCGCACCAGCTCGGAATAAAACGGATTGGTACTGGCGGTGATCAGCATGCCGATGGTGCGGGTTTGATTAAGCTTGAGGCTACGCGCCAGCGCCGAGGGGGCGTAGTTGAGGCTTTTGATCGCGGCGTCGACTTTGGCGGTAATCGCCTCGCTGACAAAGCGGTCCTTATTGATGACGTGTGACACCGTCGATGTGGAAACGCCCGCGACGCGGGCCACATCTTTCATCGTAGCCAAGCATTACCCCTGTTGTGCTAAAAATTCATCAATCTCTGTGCGCCACGGCACGGAAGGCTGCGCGCCTTTGCGAGTCACGGCAATCGCCGCCGCGGCATGCGCAAAGCGGATCGCCTCCGGCAGGGCGGTCCCTTCCAGCAGCGCGGTCACCAGCGCGCCGTTGAAAGTGTCGCCGGCCGCGATAGTATCAATAGCCTGCACGCGAAACCCTGGGATCCGGCGGCTTTCGCCTTCGGCACTGAGCCAGACGCCGCGACTGCCGAGGGTGATCATTACCGTACCAATGCCTTTGGCATGCAGCACGTCGGCGGCTTTTGCCGCATCCTCGTCACTCTCAACGCGAATCCCCGTCAGCTTTTCCGCTTCGGTTTCGTTGGGGGTAATGATATCCACCAGCGCCAGCAGTTCATCGGACAGTTCACGCGCTGGCGCGGGATTAAGCACCACGGTGGTCTGATGGTGATGGGCGATTTTCGCCGCCGCCAGCACGCTCTCCAGCGGCGACTCGAGCTGCATCAACAACGCCTGCGCGCTGGCGATCCGCTCTTTTTCCGCCTCTACCTGAGCGACGGATAAGGCCGCATTGGCGCCGGCATGAATACCGATGACATTCTCACCTTCGGCGTTAACGAAGATTAACGCCACGCCGGTTGCTTCCCCGGCGACCGCGCGCACAGGCGCCACATCGATTTTATCGCTCGCCAGCTGGCGGCGGATGCGTTCACCGATGTCGTCATCGCCGGTGCAGGCAATAAACGCGATATCCGCCCCGCTGCGCCCGGCGGCCACCGCCTGGTTGGCCCCTTTACCACCGAACGCCAGCTGGTAGTGGTTGCCGGTGACGGTTTCACCCGGCGTCGGGAAAGCGTCAAGGTTGAGAATGTGATCGGCATTGATGCTGCCAAGGACGACAAGTTTGCCTGCAGTTTTCATCGTTTCTGTTCCCGGGAAAGCGCGCCACCGGGATCCGGTGGCGCATGCCCTGCTTTTCTTTTTTTATATTGTCCCTCGGACCGTTGCCAGTCCGAATCGCATATTACTGCTTAACGACCAGCTTCAGCTCAACCGGGTAGTTAGCTTCCACTTTTTCGCCCTTCAGTACCTTATCAGCAGTCTCAACGCCTTTCGCGCCGATCTGCTCCGGCAACTGTGCGACGGTCGCCGCCAGTTTGCCACTGTTTACTGCTTTTTCGCCATCCGGAGTGCCGTCAAATCCAACCACCATCACATCGGACTTGCCTGCGGTCTGCAGCGCGCGCAGAGCGCCGAGCGCCATTTCATCATTCTGCGCGAACACCGCCTGGACGTCAGGATGGGCGGTCAGCAGGTTCTGCATCACGTTCAGCCCTTTGGTACGGTCGAAATCGGCCGGCTGGCTGGCCAGAACGTTGAACTTGTGCGCCGCCACGGCCTGTTTGAAGCCTTCGCCGCGCTCACGCGCCGCGGAAGTCCCGGCAATGCCCTGCAGCTCAATGACTTTCGCACTTTCACCCAGCTTTTTCGCAATGTAATCGCCCGCCATTTTTCCGCCCTGCACGTTGTCAGAGGCGATGTGGCTCACGACATCCCCTTTTGTCGCCTGACGGTCGAGGGTGATGACCGGGATTTTCGCCTGGTTCGCCATCTTCACGGCATTGCCGACGGCATCAGAGTCGGTTGGGTTGATCAGCAACAGCTTCGCGCCGCGCACCGTTAAATCCTGAACGTTAGCCAGCTCTTTCGCCGGGTTGTTCTGGGAATCGAGCACCACCAGGTTGTAGCCCAGTTTGTCAGCTTCTTTTTGCGCGCCGTCTTTCAGCGACACGAAGAAGGGATTGTTGAGAGTAGAGATAACCAGAGCGATGGTGTCTTTGGCCATCGCGTTCGCGCTAACGGTCGCACTTAGCGCAACAGCAGAGACCAGGGTCGCCAGTTTTTTCATATTCATAGTTAAGATGTCCTGTAGAGTTCTCAGTTACTGCTTTTTGTTATCTACCAGTACCGCCAGCAAAATCACCACCGCTTTAACGATCATCTGGTAATAGGAAGAAACGCCTAAAAGGTTCAAACCATTATTCAGGAAGCCAAGGATCAGCGCGCCAATCAGCGTGCCGACAATGCGTCCTTTGCCGCCCGCCAGGCTGGTGCCGCCGAGCACGACTGCCGCAATGGCGTCCAGCTCATAGCCTGTCCCGGCCGTCGGCTGCGCGGAGGAGAGGCGCGCCACTTCGATAATCCCGGCCAGCGACGCCAGCATCCCGCACAACGCGTAGACGATAATTTTGACTTTATTGACGCTAATCCCGGACAGGCGCGTCGCCGCCTCATTACCGCCAAGGGCGTAGATATAACGACCCAGGCGAGTATGGTGCAGCATGTACCAGGCCGCCAGGAAGACAATCGCCATGATCCATACCGGCGTCGGGATCCCCAGCGGACGCCCGATACCAAACCAGCCGAACAGATCGGCATTATCGCTAAAGCCGGTATTGATCGGGCTGCCGTTGGTGTACACCATGGTCACGCCGCGCAGCAGCAGCATCATCACCAGGGTGGCGATGAAAGCCTGCACGCGGCCTTTCGCCACAATCACCCCGGTGACTGCGCCGATCGCCGCACCTAATGCGAGGGCAGCAGCGACCGCCACCAGCGCATTCACTTCAATGCCAACGATCGACGCCGCCACCGCGCCGGTGAGCGCCAGCAGGGAACCGACGGACAGGTCGATCCCCGAGGTCAGTATGACCAGCGTCATCCCTACCGCCATAATGGCGTTAACGGAGGTCTGCTGCAGAATATTGAACAGGTTATTGACGGTAAAAAAGTTGGGGCTCATGGTCGATACCACCGCGATCAGCACCAGCAGGGCAATCAGCGATTTTTGCTCCATCAGCCACGCTTTCGTGAAATAACGGCGACCAGAAACAGCCTGGGTTGTCATCTTTCTTACTCCTGATTCACACGGTTAAGCTTGCCCACAGCGGCAGCCATCAATACTTCCTGGGTGGCCTGCTCGCGTGTGAATTCACCGCCGAGATGCCCTTCATGCATCACTATGATGCGATCGCTCATGCCCAACACTTCCGGCATCTCGGAGGAGACCAGAATGATGCTCAGGCCATCGGCTTTGAACTGATTGATAAGCTGGTAGATCTCTTTCTTCGCCCCAACGTCGACGCCACGGGTCGGCTCATCGAGGATCAGGACCTTCGGCCGGGTCATCAGCCCGCGGGCGATGGCGACCTTTTGCTGGTTGCCGCCGGAGAGCAGGCCGATCGCCTGCTCCATGGACGGCGTTTTCACGTTAAACAGCCGGATGAAATCACTGACCGCCTGCTGTTCATCTTTATGCTTGAGACTCCCCCCCGTCCGGCTGAAGTAGCGCAGGGCGGTCAGGGACATGTTTTCTTTTACCGACATCCCGAGCACTAAGCCGTCACGCTTACGGTCTTCGGAGATATAGACAATGCCGTTCGCCAGACCATCCTGCGGCGAACGGGTCACCACTTCGTGACCGTCGAGCGTCACGGAGCCGCTGCTGCGCGGCAGCGCGCCATACAACACTTTCATCAGCTCGGTCCGCCCGGCGCCCATCAGCCCGGCGACGCCGAGGATTTCCCCCTGGCGCAGGGTAAAGGTCACGTTTTCCACGCCCGGGCCGCAGAGATTATCGACTTTCAGGCGCACCGCGCCCGGCGCCTTAGCCAGATGCGGATACTGATCTTCCAGCTTCCGGCCAACCATCATTTCAATCAGACGGTCTTCATCCAGCGAGGAGACCTCGCGTTCGGCAATAAACTGCCCGTCGCGGAACACGGTCACGTCGTCGCAAATCTCGAAGATCTCTTTCATGCGGTGGGAGATGTAGACGATGCCGCGTCCCTGCGATTTCAGTTCGCGGATCACACGGAACAGCGATTCGGTTTCGGTATCGGTCAGCGCGTCGGTCGGTTCATCCATAATGATGACCTTCGACTCGAAGCTCAGCACTTTGGCGATCTCCACCATTTGCTGATCGCCAATCGACAGATCGCCCACCAGCTTCTGGCTGGTAAAACGGAGATTCAGCTTCGCCAGCAGCTTGTCGGCTTCGGCATACATCCGCTTCCAGTCGATTTTGCCAAAGCGGTTAACGAATTCGCGGCCGAGGAAGATGTTCTCGGCGATCGTCAACTGCGGGATCAGGTTCAGCTCCTGATGGATAATGCCGATCCCGGCTTCCTGGGAAGATTTTGGGCCGCTAAAGGTGGTCTCTTTGCCCAGCCACAATAAAGCGCCAGCATCACGGGTATAGATCCCGGTCAGCACTTTCATCATGGTGGATTTACCGGCGCCGTTCTCACCCACCAGCGCCATCACCCGGCCAGGGTAGACATTCAGCGAGGCGCCGGAGAGCGCCTTGACGCCTGGGAACGCTTTATCGATCCCTTTCAGTTGCAATAAGGCTTCCATGACGGCGATCTCAGAAGGTGACGCCGGCACAGAGAATGATATTCGCAAACGGGGAACACTCCCCGCTGCGAATTACCGCCTGACTGTCTGCGGTTTGTTTTTTGAACTGCTCATGACTGGTGTAACGAATTTCAATGGTGTTTCCCTGGTGCTGCTGCAGCTGCTCAAGATAGTTGAGCAACGTCGCGTGGAGCTGCGGATTATGCGTCTTAATTTCCTCCGCGATGACAGCCGCTTCAACCTGCATTTCCGTCGTCACCACTTCCAGAACCTGCATAAATGAAGGTACGCCCTGGGTCAACGCCATATCGATGCGCGCGCTGCTGCGGGGAACCGGTAATCCGGCATCGCAGACCACCAGCGTATCGGTGTGGCCCAGGCGGGAGATAACCGCGGAAATATCAGCGTTAAGTACGGTGCCTTTTTTCATTTTTTCTCTTTTGCTCCACTAGCGAAACGTTTCGCTAAAATAATTATTATCAATGCGTGAGCAGAAAACCATCACCAGAAGAGAGAAATGTGATCGCTATCGAAACGTTTCGCGAGACAGCGACAGGAGATGACAGCCGGAGTGAGAAACAAAAAGCCCTTCGCAACGGAAGGGCTTTTTTGACATCAGATTTCGACCTGAGTACCGAGCTCGATAACCCGGTTTGGCGGGATTTCAAACTGATCCGGCGCGCGCAGGGCGTTACGCTGCAGCAGCAGATAAAGCTTGCCGCGCAGGCGCAGATACCACGGCCGTTTGCCGATAATCAGCGACTCATGGGACATAAAGAACGAGGTCTCCATCATCCGGCAGCTGAGTCCTTCCAGGCCACAGCGATGGAACACCTCTTCGACATTTGGCGTTTCCCGCCAGCCGTAGCTGGCCACCACCCGCCAGAACGAGGGCGACAGCTGCTCAATCTGCACCCGGCGAACGTTATGCACGTAAGGCGCGTCTTCGGTGCGCAGGGTCAGGAGGATCACTCGCTCATGCAGCACCTTGTTGTGCTTCAGGTTATGCAGCAGGGCAAACGGGATCACGTTCAGGGCGCGGGACATATACACCGCAGTACCCGGCACGCGCACCGGCGGCGATTTCTCCAGCGAAGAGATCATCGCTTCCAGCGAGTTGCCGTGCTCGTGCATTCGACGCAGCAGGCGGAAACGCTCGCTCTTCCAGGTAGTCATCACCGTAAACATCACCAGACCCAGGGACAACGGCAGCCAGCCGCCGGAGACAATCTTATCGAGGTTCGCCGAGAACAGCGGAACATCAATGCACAGGAAGGCCACCAGCATCAGCCCAACGAACAGTTTATTCCAGTGCCAGTTTTTGCGCGCCACCGTTGCCGACAGGATGGAGGTCAGCACCATGGTCCCCGTGACCGCGATACCGTACGCCGCCGCCAGGTTAGACGAATGTTCGAAGCTGACGATGACGATCACTACCGAGACATACAGCAGCCAGTTAATGAACGGGATATAGATCTGGCCGGACTCCATTTCCGAGGTGTGGATGATGCGCATCGGCGACAGATAGCCCAGACGCACCGCCTGACGGGTTAAGGAGAAGACTCCGGAGATCACCGCCTGCGAGGCGATAACCGTCGCCAGTGTGGCGATAATCAGCATCGGGATCAGCGCCCACTCCGGCGCCAGCAGGAAGAACGGGTTTTTAATCGCTTCCGGATGCTTAAGCAGCAATGCCCCCTGGCCAAAATAGTTCAGCACCAGCGAAGGCAGCACGACGGAGAACCAGGCGACACGGATCGGCAGTTTGCCGAAGTGCCCCATATCGGCGTACAGCGCTTCCACCCCGGTAATCGACAGCACCACCGCGCCAAGCGCAATAAAGGAAACCGTTTTGTACTGCAGGAAGAAGTGCACCGCCCAGTAGGGGTTTAGCGCCTGCAGAACTTCCGGGTTAGCGTAAATGCTTCGCGCGCCAAGCACCGCCAGCAGCAAGAACCAGATCAGCATAATCGGCGCAAACAGCTTGCCGACCATCCCGGTCCCGTGCTTCTGGATCATAAACAGCAGGGTAAGCACGATAATGGAGATCGGCACAATCCAGCTATCGAGCTGCGGAGCGATAATTTCTAACCCCTCTATCGCCGACATCACCGAAATCGCCGGGGTAATCACCACTTCGCCATAGAAGAAACTGCCGCCGATCAGGCCGAGGATCACCAGCACAGAGGTCATCCGCGCCGAGGTATTGCGTCCGGCCAGCGACATCAGCGTTAAGATCCCGCCTTCCCCGGCGTTATCCGCCCGCATCACGAAGGTGATGTATTTAATCGATACGGTAAAGATTAACAGCCAGAAAATCAGCGACAAAAAGCCAAATACGGCATCGCGCTCAACGCCAAAGCCAAACTGACCTGACAGGCATTCACGCAGGGTATACAGTGGACTGGTACCGATATCACCGTACACCACGCCGATGGCCGCCAGCGTTAACGCCGGCAACGATTGTTTATTATCAGTGCTCATAGACTAGTCTTTTCGTTTATAAAACAAATGTGTGCCTAGTCCCTTGGCCCACAAAAAGCGCACAGTATGCACGATTATTTGTGAAATCGTACCCCTAACAGACACCATATTAACCTGGCTCAAAAAAAATAAATCGATTCTTCAGGCTATTACCGCCCCTGCTCTAACATCTATACTCGTCCCAATAACGATACATGACAAAGCACGCAACTCAATTATGGCTCAAACACATTTACTGGCTGAAAGAATTTCCCGACTCAGCGCGGCACTCGAAAAAGGACTCTTTGAACGCAGCCACGCGATACGCCTGTGCCTGCTGGCGGCGCTCAGCGGCGAGAGCGTATTTTTGCTCGGTCCGCCGGGGATTGCCAAAAGCCTGATTGCCCGCCGCCTCAAGTTCGCCTTCCAGCAGGCGCGCGCTTTTGAATACCTGATGACCCGCTTTTCCACCCCGGAAGAGGTTTTTGGCCCGCTGTCCATTCAGGCGCTGAAAGATGAAGGCCGCTACGAGCGTTTAACCGCCGGCTACCTGCCGGAAGCAGAAATCGTGTTCCTCGATGAAATATGGAAAGCGGGTCCGGCTATCCTCAACACCCTGCTGACGGCGATTAACGAACGTCACTTTCGCAATGGCGCTCACGAAGAGAAAATCCCGATGCGCCTGCTGGTGGCCGCCTCGAACGAACTGCCCGAAGCCGACAGCAGCCTGGAAGCGCTGTATGACCGCATGCTGATCCGTCTGTGGCTCGATAAAGTACAGGATAAAGGTAATTTCCGTTCGATGCTGGTCAGCCAGCAGGATGAAAACAGCAATCCTGTGCCCAGCGCGCTGCAGGTTAGCGATGAAGAGTTTACGCAATGGCAGCAGCAGATCGGCAATATCAAACTGCCGGACGCGGTGTTTGAGCTGATATTCCAGCTGCGCCAGCAGCTGGATGCCCTGCCAAACGCGCCATACGTTTCGGATCGCCGCTGGAAAAAGGCTATTCGCCTGCTGCAGGCCAGCGCCTTCTTCAGCGGCCGCGACAGCATCGCGCCGATAGATCTTATCCTGCTGAAAGATTGTCTGTGGCACAACGTCGAGAGCATGAACCTGATGTCGCAGCAGCTGGAAACGCTGATGACCTGCCACGCCTGGCAGCAGCAGGCGATGCTGACGCGGCTCGGGGCGATTGTGCAGCGACGCATTCAGATCCAACAGCAGCAAAGTGACAAAACGGCGCTAAAGGTCACCCGCCTTGGCGGAATGTTTAGCCGCAAGCCGCACTATGAGCTGCCGGCGGAGATCCAGGGGACCCCCCTGACCCTGCTGCTGCAGCAGCCGCTCAAACTCCACGATATGGAAGTGATCCACATTACTTTTGAGCGCGAGGCGTTAGCCAGCTGGCTGGAAAAGGGCGGCGAGATCCGCGGCAAGCTCAACGGGATCGGCTTTGCCCAACTGCTCAATATGGATGTCGACACCAGCCAGCATCTGGTTGTTCGCGACGTCAGCCTGCAGGGCTCACGCCTCTCGCTGCCCGGCAGCGCGTCGCAGGAAAACATGCCGGCGGAAATTCGCCAGCAGCTGGAGGCGCTGGACGATGAGTGGCATCAGCAACATAACCGCTTCAGCGAGCAGCAGAAGTGCCTGTTTATCCCGGTCGAGTGGCTGGGAAGAATCGAAGCCAGCCTGCAGGACGTCGGCGCGCAGATTAAACAGGCGAAGCAGCCATGACGCTCGATATGCTGAATGTCATGCTGGCAGTCAGCGAAGAGGGAATGATCGAGGAGATGCTGCTGGCGCTGCTGGCCTCTCCGCAGCTGGCGGTTTTCTTTGAGAAATTTCCCCGCCTGAAAAACATCATCGCGGCGGATATTCCGCGCTGGCGGGAAGCTGTTCGCGCCCGCTTAAAAGAGGTTAACGTCCCGCCGGATCTCGACGCCGAGGTGCAAACCTATCAGCAGGCTCAGCTGCTCTCTACCTCGCAGTTTATCGTCCAGCTGCCGCAGATCCTCGGCAAGCTACACCAGCTCCAGTCCCCTTTTGCCGCCCAGGCGCAGAAGCTGGTGGACGACAATGCGACCTTTACCCCGGCGCTGCATACGCTGTTTTTACAGCGCTGGCGCCTGAGCCTGGTGGTGCAAGCCACCAGCCTTAACCAGCAGCTGCTGGATGAGGAGCGCGATCAGTTGCTCAGCGAGGTCCAGGAACGAATGACGCTCAGCGGTCAGCTCGATCCGGTGCTGGCTGAGAATGACACCGCCGCCGGACGCCTGTGGGATATGAGCGCCGGCGAACTCAAACGTGGCGACTATCAGCTGATCGTGCGCTATGGCGATTTTCTTAACCAGCAGCCGGAGCTACTGCAGCTGGCGGAACAGCTGGGGCGCTCACGGGAAGCGAAATCCGTGCCGAAGAAAGACGCGCCGATGGAGACCTTCCGTAGCCTGGTGCGCGAGCCAGCGACGGTGCCGGAACAGGTCGACGGCCTCCAGCAGAGCGATGACATTCTGCGCCTGCTGCCGCCGGAGCTGGCGACGCTCGGCATCACGGAGCTGGAGTTTGAATTTTATCGCAAGCTGGTGGAGAAACAGCTCCTGACCTACCGGCTGCACGGCGACGCCTGGCGAGAAAAAATCACCGAACGCCCGGTGACGCGGCAGGATTTTGATGAACAGCCGCGCGGGCCCTTTATTGTCTGCGTCGATACGTCAGGATCGATGGGCGGTTTTAACGAGCAGTGCGCCAAAGCCTTTTGTCTGGCTCTGATGCGCGTCGCGCTGGCGGATAACCGCCGCTGCTTTATTATGCTGTTCTCCAGCGAAGTGGTGCACTACGAACTGACCTGCGAGGGCGGCCTGGAGCAGGCGATCCGCTTTCTGAGCCAGCGCTTTCGCGGCGGCACCGATCTGGCCAGCTGTTTTCGCGCCATTATTGAACGTCTGCAAAACCCGCAGTGGGTGGATGCGGATGCCGTGGTGATCTCCGACTTTATTGCCCAGCGGTTGCCGGATGAGGTGATTGCTCAGGTGGGGGAGTTACAGCGAAAGCATCAGCACCGTTTTCACGCGGTGGCGATGTCGGTACACGGCAAACCCGGCATCATGCGCATCTTCGATCATATCTGGCGCTTTGATACCGGGTTGCGTAGCCGCCTGCTGCGACGCTGGCGGCGCTAATCGTTACAGCAGCGCGGAAACGCTTTCGCGAACCTGTGCCGGCCATACGCCGCACTGCACCTGGCCGATATGGTCGAGCTGCAGCAACAGCATCGTCAGCCGAGACTGGCCAATGCCGCCGCCGATAGTCTGCGGCATCTCGCCGCGCAGCAGCGCCTGGTGCCACTCCAGTTTCAGGCGATCTTCATCGCCGGTCAGCGCCAGCTGGCGTTTCAGCGCCGCGGCGTCAACGCGGATCCCCATTGAGGAGATCTCGAACGCATCTTCCAGCGCGGGGTTCCACACCAGGATATCGCCGTTCAGTCCGGCAAAGCCTTCAGAAACCTCAGTGCTCCAGTCATCATAGTCCGGCGCACGTACATCATGGCGCTTGCCATCAGAGAGTTTGCCGCCGATGCCGATTAAGAAGACGGCGCCCAGCTCTTTAGCAATCGCTCGCTCGCGGCCCTTGGCATCAAGATCCGGATAGCGACTCAGCAGCGCCTGGCTGTGAACAAAGTGGATCTGTTCCGGCAGGAACGGCGTCAGGCCAAATTCCTGGCTGACCGCCAGCTCGGTGGCTTTGATCCCGGCGTAAATCGCTTCGACGGTCGCCTTCAGCGTGCCGACGTGGCGCTCTTCATCCCCCATCACCCGCTCCCAGTCCCACTGGTCGACATAGACGGAATGGATCGGCGTCAGACGGTCTTCATCGGGGCGAAGGGCCTTCATGTGCGTGTACAGCCCTTCGCCCGCGCTGAAGTCGTGTTGTCCCAGGGTTTGACGCTTCCACTTCGCCAGCGAATGAACCACTTCGAACTGGGCGTCGGGCAGTGTTTTCACTTTCACCTGAACCGCTTTCTCACAGCCGGACAAGTTATCCTGCGTCCCATCGCCCACGCGGCTTAAGATTGGCGCCTGGACTTCAATCAGGCCAAGCTTCTCTTCCAGCTGACGGGAAAAGTGGGATTTAACGAAACTGATCTGGCGTTGTTTTGCGATATATGCGGTTTTCATTTTTATGACTCCTGCGTCCTGTTGCCATTGATTAAGCAACAAAAAAGGCCAACAATACAATAATCAATCAATAAAAAGGCTCATCAACTTTTAATTCATCAAAATATGGCGCTAAAATAGTAAGAACCCTCAAACTTCATAAGAAAAAGATATGGAAAATTATCAGATCGACAATCTGGACCGCGGCATTCTCGATGCGCTAATGGCCAACGCCCGTACCGCCTATGCCGAACTGGCCAAACAGTTCAGCGTCAGCCCCGGCACTATTCATGTACGCGTCGAAAAGATGAAACAGGCGGGCATCATTACCGGCGCGCGCATTGACGTCAGCCCCAAACAGCTGGGCTATGACGTCGGCTGCTTCATCGGCATTATTCTCAAAAGCGCCAAAGACTATCCCTCCGCCCTCGCCCGCCTGGAAAGCCTGGAGGAGGTCACCGAGGCTTATTACACCACCGGCCACTACAGCATCTTTATTAAGGTGATGTGTAAATCCATCGATGCCCTGCAGCAGGTACTTATCAACAAGATCCAAACAATTGATGAAATTCAGTCCACCGAGACCCTGATCGTGCTGCAGAACCCGATCATGCGCACCATTAAGCCCTGATCGTTTTTTTTAATCCCACATTTTTCCACAGGTAGATCCCAGCTCGCTCACAGCGTACAATACGCCACTCTGAACAGTTGAGCGGGCGATCGGCGATCTATGGCAGACATTACACTTATCAGCGGCAGCACCCTGGGCAGTGCGGAATACGTAGCGGAACATCTGGCGGAAAAGCTGGAAGAAGCAGGCTACAGCACTGAAATCCAGCACGGCCCGCTGGTGGACGATCTGCAGGCGCAGGGGATCTGGTTAGTTATCTCTTCCACCCATGGCGCCGGCGATATTCCCGACAACCTGGTTCCCTTCTATGACGCGCTGCTGGCGCAGCAGGCCGATCTTTCCGCCGTGCGCTTTGGCGCCATCGGGATCGGCAGCCGCGAATACGACACTTTTTGCGGCGCGATCGATAAATTAGAAGCGGCGCTGAAGGCCTGCGGGGCAAAACAGATCGGCGAGACCCTGAAGATCAACGTGCTGGAACATGAAATTCCCGAGGATCCGGCGGAAATTTGGCTGGGATCCTGGAAAAATTTGCTCTGAGATTTGTAAAGATCGTCCGTTCTTCTGTGGATAACCATGCTTAAAAGCTTGGATCAACCGGTAGTTATCCAAAGAATAACCGCAGTACGCTTTTTGAGCTGTGTATAACCCTTCATTCTGATCCCAGCTTATACGGACCAGGATCACCGATCATTCACAGATAGTGATCCTTCTTAAGCTTTTGATCTTACTTCGCGGATCCGACTTATCCACAAAGAGAGTCGATCCTAATAAGAGATCACAATAGAACAGATCTCTATATAAAGATCTTCTTTTTAATACTCAGGATCCCGGAGTCTTTCTCAAAAGACCAAAGCCGAGTAGAATCCACGGCCCGGGCTTCAATCCATTTTCAAACCGCGTTATGCGAGGCAGACCACCATGTTTTATCAGGATCCTTTTGACGTCATTATCATTGGCGGGGGTCACGCAGGCACTGAGGCCGCAATGGCCGCAGCGCGTATGGGTCAACAGACCCTGCTTTTGACACACAATATCGACACGCTGGGGCAGATGAGCTGCAACCCGGCGATTGGCGGCATTGGGAAAGGACACCTGGTAAAAGAAGTGGACGCGCTCGGCGGCCTGATGGGCAAAGCGATCGATCAGGCAGGCATCCAGTTTAGGATACTAAACGCCAGCAAAGGCCCCGCGGTGCGCGCCACTCGCGCCCAGGCTGACCGCGTGCTGTACCGTCAGGCGGTACGCACTGCGCTGGAGAACCAGCCGAATTTGATGATCTTCCAGCAGGCAGTGGAAGATCTGATTGTCGAAAACGATCGCGTCGTAGGCGCAGTCACCCAGATGGGCCTCAAATTCCGTGCCAAAGCGGTGGTGCTGACCGTCGGAACCTTCCTTGACGGCAAAATCCATATTGGTCTGGATAACTACAGCGGCGGACGCGCCGGCGATCCGCCGTCGATCCCGCTGTCTCGTCGTCTGCGTGAACTGCCGCTGCGCGTAAGCCGACTGAAAACCGGGACCCCGCCGCGCATTGACGCGCGCACCATCGATTTCAGCGTGTTGGCTCAACAGCATGGCGATAACCCGATGCCGGTCTTCTCGTTTATGGGATCTGCCGATCAGCATCCGCGTCAGGTGCCGTGCTACATCACCCACACTAACGAGAAAACCCATGACGTGATCCGCAATAACCTCGATCGCAGCCCCATGTACGCCGGGGTGATCGAAGGGATCGGTCCACGCTACTGCCCGTCGATCGAAGACAAAGTCATGCGCTTTGCCGATCGCAACCAGCATCAGATCTTCCTCGAACCGGAAGGCCTGACCTCAAACGAAATTTATCCGAACGGCATCTCCACCAGCCTGCCGTTCGATGTGCAAATGCAAATCGTCCGTTCCATGCAGGGGATGGAAAATGCGCGGATCGTCCGTCCTGGCTACGCTATTGAGTACGACTTCTTCGACCCGCGCGATCTGAAACCGACGCTCGAGAGCAAATTCATTCAGGGTCTGTTCTTCGCCGGTCAGATCAACGGCACTACCGGTTATGAAGAAGCGGCGGCTCAGGGTCTGCTGGCCGGTCTTAACGCTGCTCGCTTCTCGGCGGAAAAAGAGGGCTGGGCGCCGCGTCGCGATCAGGCCTACCTCGGCGTGCTGGTGGATGACCTGTGTACTCTGGGTACCAAAGAACCGTACCGCATGTTTACCTCTCGTGCTGAATATCGTCTGATGCTGCGCGAAGACAACGCCGACCTGCGTCTGACTGAGCAGGGGCGTGAGCTGGGTCTGGTGGATGATGAACGCTGGGCGCGTTACAACGAGAAGCTGGAAAGCATTGAGCGCGAACGCCAGCGCCTGAAATCGACCTGGGTGAACCCGCAGGCTGAGAGCGCTACCGAAGTGAACGCTCACCTGACCGCGCCGCTGTCGCGCGAAGCCAGCGGTGAAGATCTGCTGCGTCGCCCGGAAATGACCTACGAGCAGCTGGTTCAGCTCTCGCCGTTCGCGCCGGGGCTGGAAGATCGGCAGGCGGCTGAGCAGGTTGAGATCCAGGTGAAGTATGAAGGCTATATCGCGCGCCAGCAGGATGAGATCGAGAAACAGCAGCGCAACGAGAATACCTTGTTACCGGCGACACTCGACTACCGTCAGGTCACCGGACTGTCTAATGAAGTGATCGCTAAACTAAACGACCATAAACCGTCGTCGATAGGGCAGGCGTCACGTATTTCCGGGATCACTCCGGCGGCGATCTCTATTTTGCTGGTTTGGTTGAAAAAGCAGGGGATGCTGCGTCGCAGCGCCTGATTGCGGCAGCCTGCCGCGCTGATTTCCCACTTGCATAATCAGCGTTCGCCTTTATCATTCCTGGCCCGGTAAGCGTTAGCGCCTCCGGGCTCATTATTTTTTGAAGGTACTTACCGTGCTCAACAAACTTTCTCGTCTGCTGGATGAAGCGGGTATTTCGCTCACCGATCACCAGAAAAATCAGCTGGTGGCTTACGTCGGGCTGCTCGATAAGTGGAACAAAGCCTATAACCTGACCTCCGTTCGCGATCCAAATGAGATGCTGGTGCGTCATATCCTCGACAGCATCATCGTCGCGCCTTATCTGCAGGGCTCGCGCTTTATCGATGTCGGTACGGGACCGGGGCTGCCGGGGATCCCGTTGGCTATCGTGCGCCCGGAGTCGCATTTCACCCTGCTGGACAGCCTTGGCAAACGCGTGCGCTTCCTGCGTCAGGTGCAGCATGAACTGAAGCTGGATAACATCACCCCGGTGCAGAGCCGCGTGGAAGCTTTCCCGGCCGAGCCGCCGTTTGATGGCGTGATAAGCCGCGCCTTCGCGTCGCTTAATGATATGGTGAGTTGGTGCCATCATTTGCCGGCCGCGAACGGTCACTTCTATGCGCTCAAAGGGTTAGCGCAAAAAGACGAAATGGAAAACCTGCCGGGAGGGTATGCCATAGCCGAGGTCATTGAGCTGCATGTTCCTCAGCTGGAAGGGGAGCGGCACCTGGTGGTGATTACGCCAAAAGCGAGTTAATTTTTATCAAAAAATGTGGAAAAAATGTGGCCCATGAATGTTACAAAAATAAAGGTCACCTCCTGATATTATCGGGCTGCATTTAACCATGTTTTTACTATGGTTTTTCTTGCGGTTAACTTAGCGTAAGTGATTCACTGACAAAATAGTCAACTTTGAAAATATCAGGGTGCTAAAAATCGACAATGATGATCAGCATCGTGATGTTAAATTTTTATTATAAATGTCAATAAAAGGTTTTTATTGTATGTGGGGTTGTTTTAGATAATGTCCTCACTTTTTATCTTGAATATCAAAAACATGAAAAATAGTGTTTTATGTCCTTGATTCATTAAAGGGCGCTTGAAATGTTTATTATGTGATCTAATGCACGCTTTAATTGCCGTGTTTCCACGTTATTTGCAGTTTTGTATGACCGCTCACAGAACGCTGAAATGCACGGAAAGTTGTCCGTTGGAAAATAATTAAACATTTATTCACTATTTTGCTACTTATTGTTTGAAATCACGGGGCGTCACCGTATAATTTGTCCGCTTTTTGATGCTTGACTCTTCGTCTTAAAGGACGTTTTATACGACACGCGACATACCTCAAAGGGAGCAGGAGTAAAAACGTGATGTCAGTGTCGCTCTTGAGTCGAAACGTTGCTCGCAAGCTTCTGTTTATTCAGTTACTGGCAGTAATGGCAAGTGGACTGCTGTTTAGCCTCAAAGACCCCTTCTGGGGCATTTCCGCGGTATGCGGCGGTTTGGCAGTGGTTTTGCCAAACCTGATGTTTATGATTTTTGCCTGGCGTCATCAGGCGCATACACCAGCAAAAGGCCGTGTGGCCTGGACCTTCGCCTTCGGTGAAGCCTTCAAGGTGTTGCTGACCTTCGCCCTCCTGGCGGTGGCGCTGGCCGTTTTAAAAGTGGTATTTTTGCCACTGATCGTGACGTGGGTTTTGGTGCTGGTGGTACAAGTTCTGGCGCCAGCTGTAATCAACAACAAAGGGTAAAAGGCATCATGGCTTCAGAAAATATGACGCCGCAGGAATACATAGGTCACCATCTGAACAACCTTCAGATTGATCTGCGTACTTTCTCGCTGGTGGATCCGCACAACCCCCCGGCCACCTTCTGGACGCTCAACATTGACTCCATGTTCTTCTCGGTGGTTCTCGGTCTGCTGTTCCTGGCCATGTTCCGTAGCGTTGCTAAGAAAGCGACCAGCGGCGTACCAGGGAAATTCCAGACCTTCATCGAAATGATCATCGGCTTCGTCCATGGCAGCGTCAAAGACATGTACCATGGCAAGAGCAAGGTTATCGCGCCGCTGGCGCTGACCGTGTTCGTCTGGGTCTTCCTGATGAACCTGATGGACCTGCTGCCAATCGACCTGCTTCCTTATATCGGCGAACACATTTTCGGCCTGCCTGCACTGCGCGTGGTTCCGTCTGCTGACGTGAACATCACCCTGTCGATGGCGCTTGGCGTGTTCATCCTGATTATTTTCTACAGCATCAAAATGAAAGGCGTAGGTGGGTTCGTTAAAGAACTGACCATGCAGCCGTTCAATCACTGGGCGTTCATTCCTGTCAACTTAATCCTTGAAGGGGTAAGCCTGCTGTCCAAACCGGTCTCTCTCGGTCTGCGACTGTTCGGCAACATGTATGCCGGTGAGCTGATTTTCATTCTGATTGCTGGTCTGCTGCCGTGGTGGTCACAGTGGGTTCTGAATGTGCCTTGGGCCATTTTCCACATCCTGATTATTACGCTGCAAGCCTTCATCTTCATGGTTCTGACGATTGTCTATCTGTCGATGGCGTCTGAAGAGCATTGATTTTTACCAACACTACTACGTTTTAACTGAAACAAACTGGAGACTGTCATGGAAAACCTGAATATGGATCTGCTGTACATGGCTGCCGCTGTGATGATGGGTCTGGCGGCAATCGGTGCTGCGATCGGTATCGGCATCCTCGGAGGTAAATTCCTGGAAGGCGCAGCGCGTCAGCCGGATCTGATCCCTCTGCTGCGTACTCAGTTCTTTATCGTTATGGGTCTGGTGGATGCTATCCCGATGATCGCTGTAGGTCTGGGTCTGTACGTGATGTTCGCCGTCGCGTAGTAAGTTGTTAGAAACCTAAGCCACAGAGTTAATTAAAGAGGTATTGTGCTGTGAACATGAACGCAACAATCCTCGGCCAGGCCATCGCGTTTGTTATCTTCGTATGGTTCTGCATGAAGTACGTATGGCCGCCTTTAATGGCTGCCATCGAAAAACGCCAGAAAGAGATTTCTGACGGTTTAGCTTCTGCAGAACGCGCTAAGAAAGATTTGGACCTTGCACAGGCCAACGCGACCGACCAGCTGAAAAAAGCGAAAGCGGAAGCCCAGGTAATCATTGAGCAGGCGAACAAGCGCCGCTCTCAGATTCTGGACGAAGCTAAAGCTGAAGCAGAACAGGAACGCACCAAAATCGTTGCACAAGCGCAGGCTGAAATTGATGCTGAGCGTAAACGTGCACGCGAGGAGCTGCGTAAGCAGGTCGCTATCCTGGCTGTTGCTGGCGCCGAGAAGATCATCGAACGTTCCGTGGATGAAGCTGCTAACAGCGACATCGTGGATAAACTTGTCGCTGAACTGTAAGGAGGGAGGGGCTGATGTCTGAATTTGTAACGGTAGCTCGCCCCTACGCCAAAGCAGCTTTTGACTTTGCCGTCGAACACAACAGTGTTGAACGCTGGCAGGATATGCTGGCGTTTGCCGCCGAAGTGACCAAAAACGACCAAATGGCAGAGCTTCTCTCCGGTGCTTTGGCGCCGGAAACGCTCTCAGAAGCGTTTATCGCTATCTGCGGCGAGCAACTTGACGAAAACGGCCAGAACCTGATTAAGGTGATGGCGGAAAACAATCGTCTGAAGGTGCTCCCGGACGTTCTTGAGCAATTCATTCACCTGCGCGCGGCCAGTGAGGCCATCGCAGAGGTAGAAGTCATATCTGCCAACCAACTGAGTGATGAACAGCTTGCCAGGATCGTCAGCGCGATGGAAAAACGTCTGTCACGCAAAGTTAAGCTGAATTGCAAAATCGATAAGTCTGTTATGGCAGGTATTATCATCCGTGCGGGTGATATGGTCATTGATGGCAGCGTACGCGGCCGTCTTGATCGCCTTGCAGACGTCTTGCAGTCTTAAGGGGACTGGAGCATGCAACTGAATTCCACCGAAATCAGCGAACTGATCAAGCAGCGCATTGCTCAGTTCAATGTTGTGAGCGAAGCTCATAACGAAGGTACTATTGTTTCTGTAAGTGACGGTGTTATCCGCATCCACGGCCTTGCCGAATGTATGCAGGGTGAGATGATCTCCCTGCCGGGTAACCGTTACGCTATCGCACTGAACCTGGAGCGCGACTCCGTTGGTGCGGTGGTGATGGGTCCGTACGCTGACCTCGCCGAAGGCATGAAGGTGAAATGTACTGGCCGTATCCTGGAAGTTCCGGTTGGCCGTGGCCTGCTGGGCCGCGTGGTTAACACCCTGGGCGCGCCAATTGATGGTAAAGGTCCGCTGGAAAACGACGGTTTCTCCGCCGTTGAAGCGATCGCGCCGGGCGTAATCGAACGTCAGTCCGTCGATCAGCCGGTACAGACCGGTTATAAATCCGTTGACGCCATGATCCCAATCGGTCGTGGTCAGCGTGAACTGATCATCGGCGACCGTCAGACCGGTAAAACTGCGCTGGCTATCGATGCCATCATCAACCAGCGTGATTCCGGCATCAAGTGCGTCTATGTTGCTATCGGCCAGAAAGCGTCCACCATCTCTAACGTGGTGCGTAAACTGGAAGAGCACGGCGCGCTGGCTAACACCATCGTGGTGGTAGCGACTGCATCCGAATCTGCTGCACTGCAATACCTGGCGCCATACGCGGGTTGCGCAATGGGCGAATACTTCCGCGACCGCGGTGAAGATGCGCTGATCGTTTACGATGACCTGTCTAAACAGGCTGTTGCTTATCGTCAGATCTCCCTGCTGCTCCGTCGTCCGCCAGGACGTGAAGCGTTCCCGGGCGACGTATTCTACCTCCACTCTCGTCTGCTGGAGCGTGCTGCGCGTGTTAACGCCGAATACGTTGAAGCCTTCACCAAAGCTGAAGTGAAAGGGAAAACCGGTTCTCTGACCGCGCTGCCGATTATCGAAACCCAGGCGGGTGACGTTTCCGCGTTCGTTCCGACCAACGTAATCTCCATTACCGATGGTCAGATCTTCCTGGAAACCAACCTGTTCAACGCCGGTATTCGTCCTGCGGTTAACCCGGGTATCTCGGTATCCCGTGTGGGTGGTGCAGCGCAGACCAAGATCATGAAGAAACTGTCCGGTGGTATCCGTACCGCGCTGGCGCAGTATCGTGAACTGGCGGCGTTCTCCCAGTTTGCATCCGACCTTGACGATGCAACCCGCAAACAGCTGGACCACGGTCAGAAAGTGACCGAACTGCTGAAACAGAAACAGTATGCGCCGATGTCCGTCGCGCAGCAGTCTCTGGTTCTGTTCGCAGCAGAACGTGGTTATCTGGCTGATGTAGAACTGGCGAAAATCGGTAGCTTCGAAGCCGCTCTGCTGGCTTACGTCGACCGTGATCACGCTCCGCTGATGCAAGAGATTAACCAGTCCGGTGGCTATAACGACGAAATCGAAGGCAAGCTGAAAGGCATCCTCGATTCCTTCAAAGCAACCCAGTCCTGGTAACGTCTGGCGGTCTGTCTTAGGGCAGGCCGCAAGGCATTGAGGAGAAGCTCATGGCCGGCGCAAAAGAGATACGTAGTAAGATCGCAAGCGTCCAGAACACGCAAAAGATCACTAAAGCGATGGAGATGGTCGCCGCTTCCAAAATGCGTAAATCGCAGGAGCGCATGGCGGCCAGCCGTCCTTACGCAGATACTATGCGCAAAGTGATTGGTCACCTTGCGAACGGTAATCTGGAATATAAGCACCCTTACCTGGAAGAACGCGACGTTAAGCGCGTGGGCTACCTGGTGGTGTCGACCGACCGTGGTTTGTGCGGCGGCTTGAACATTAACCTGTTCAAGAAACTGCTGGCGGAAATGAAAGCATGGTCCGATAAAGGCGTTCAGTGCGACCTCGCAATGATCGGCTCTAAGGGCGTCTCTTTCTTTAACTCCGTTGGCGGCAACGTCGTTGCACAGGTGACCGGTATGGGGGATAACCCATCCCTGTCCGAACTGATCGGCCCGGTAAAAGTGATGTTGCAGGCCTATGATGAAGGCCGTCTGGACAAGCTGTACGTTGTCAGCAACAAATTTATTAACACCATGTCTCAGGTTCCGACGATCACTCAGCTGCTGCCGTTACCGGCATCAGAAGACGCTGATCTGAAACGTAAATCCTGGGATTACCTGTATGAGCCCGATCCGAAAGCGCTGCTGGATACCCTCCTGCGCCGCTACGTCGAGTCTCAGGTTTATCAGGGCGTGGTTGAAAACCTGGCCAGCGAGCAGGCCGCCCGTATGGTGGCGATGAAAGCCGCGACCGATAATGGCGGCAGCCTGATTAAAGAGCTGCAGTTGGTATACAACAAAGCTCGTCAGGCCAGCATTACTCAGGAACTCACCGAGATCGTCTCGGGGGCCGCCGCGGTTTAACCAGGTTATTTCGTAGAGGATTTAAGATGGCTACTGGAAAGATTGTCCAGGTAATCGGCGCCGTGGTCGACGTCGAGTTCCCTCAGGATGCCGTACCACGCGTGTACGAAGCCCTTGAGGTACAGAATGGTAATGAAGTTCTGGTGCTGGAAGTTCAGCAGCAGCTGGGCGGCGGTATCGTGCGTACCATCGCCATGGGTTCTTCCGATGGTCTGCGCCGCGGTCTGGATGTAAAAGACCTCGAGCACCCGATCGAAGTCCCGGTTGGTAAAGCTACGCTGGGTCGTATCATGAACGTACTGGGTCAACCGGTCGACATGAAAGGCGACATCGGCGAAGAAGAGCGTTGGGCTATCCACCGCGCAGCACCGTCTTATGAAGAGCTGTCCAGCTCTCAGGAACTGCTGGAAACCGGCATCAAAGTTATCGACCTGATGTGTCCGTTCGCGAAGGGCGGTAAAGTCGGTCTGTTCGGTGGCGCGGGTGTAGGTAAAACCGTAAACATGATGGAGCTGATCCGTAACATCGCGATCGAGCACTCCGGTTACTCCGTGTTTGCGGGCGTAGGTGAACGTACTCGTGAGGGTAACGACTTCTACCACGAAATGACCGACTCCAACGTTATCGACAAAGTATCCCTGGTGTATGGCCAGATGAACGAGCCGCCGGGAAACCGTCTGCGCGTTGCGCTGACCGGCCTGACCATGGCTGAGAAGTTCCGTGACGAAGGTCGTGACGTACTGCTGTTCGTCGATAACATCTATCGTTACACCCTGGCCGGTACGGAAGTATCCGCACTGCTGGGTCGTATGCCTTCAGCGGTAGGTTACCAGCCGACCCTGGCGGAAGAGATGGGCGTTCTGCAGGAACGTATCACCTCCACCAAAACCGGCTCTATCACTTCCGTACAGGCGGTATACGTACCGGCGGATGACTTAACTGACCCATCCCCAGCCACTACCTTTGCTCACTTAGATGCAACCGTAGTACTGAGCCGTCAGATCGCATCCCTGGGTATCTACCCGGCCGTTGACCCGCTGGACTCCACCAGCCGTCAGCTGGATCCGCTGGTTGTTGGTCAGGAGCACTACGACACCGCTCGTGGCGTTCAGTCCATTCTGCAGCGTTATCAGGAACTGAAAGACATTATCGCCATCCTGGGTATGGATGAACTGTCTGAAGAAGATAAACTGGTGGTAGCTCGCGCACGTAAGATCCAGCGCTTCCTGTCCCAGCCGTTCTTCGTGGCAGAAGTATTTACCGGTTCTCCGGGCAAATACGTCTCCCTGAAAGACACCATCCGTGGCTTTAAAGGCATCATGGAAGGCGAATACGATCACCTGCCGGAGCAGGCGTTCTACATGGTCGGTTCTATCGACGAAGCCGTGGAAAAAGCCAAAAAACTTTAACGCCTTAATCGGAGGGTGATATGGCAATGACTTACCACCTGGACGTCGTCAGCGCAGAGAAACAAATGTTCTCTGGTCTGGTCGAGAAAATCCAGGTAACGGGTAGCGAAGGTGAACTGGGTATTTACCCGGGGCACGCGCCGCTGCTCACCGCCATTAAGCCTGGTATGATTCGCATCGTTAAGCAGCACGGTCACGAAGAATTTATCTACCTGTCAGGCGGCATTCTTGAAGTGCAGCCGGGTAGCACGACCGTCCTGGCGGATACCGCAATTCGTGGCCAGGATCTCGACGAAGCGCGAGCCCTGGAAGCGAAACGTAAGGCTGAAGAGCACATTAAGAGCTCTCATGGTGACGTGGATTACGCTCAGGCGTCCGCGGAACTGGCCAAAGCGATCGCTAAACTGCGCGTTATCGAGTTGACCAAAAAAGCGATGTAACACCGGCTTGAACGTAAAAAGCCAGTCTGGTTTCCAGGCTGGCTTTTTTTATGGCCAGCTGCTGACGAGCGGATGAAGTGAAAACAGAGTTCACCCTTAATTGTTATTGATTAGTTAAATGATGAAGCGTAGACTCTGTTTTATGTGATGTGTGTCACATAAAATAGCGTTATCAAATTGCACCTGCGTCAGGAATTCATCATGAAACTGTTCCATAAAATCATCGCTAAATTTAGCGTCCTGAGCTTCTAAGCTCCGCGCTATCTCCCCCGCTGACACGACGTATCGCCCATCAAAACGACAACACTGGCGATGTGAAACCGGGCAAAGAAGGTCACCTGACGGTGGCCTTTCGTTTTTAATCACTACATCAATCACTTTGCCGCCCTCCCCCCGCCAGCGACTGGCGACGATTATCCTGGTTCTTCCCGCTATGGGTGCTGAAAACCGCTTTCCGCAGCGGCTTTATTCAGGTGGCGAAAAAACAGCAAAAGCAGTGAGATAGTCAATGATTATCCTCCCTACCCTCCTTTTTCAGCGTTAAACTGATTTGCAGTGGTTAAAAATAGCGTCATAAAATGGTGTATAGCGGTGAGCCTGGACGTTTTCTCCACGTCTCGTTTTATGATGAAAAATATGTAGAAATTTCAACGTGAAAGGCTTTTACTTTTCGTTCTAACTACCGTCAGGATGAGTATGTCAAATAGTGCGATGAGCGTGGTTATCCTTGCCGCAGGCAAAGGGACCCGCATGTATTCCGATCTTCCTAAGGTGCTGCATACCCTGGCCGGGAAGCCAATGGTGCAGCATGTCATTGATGCCGCTAACGATTTAGGCGCATGTGCGGTACACCTGGTGTACGGCCACGGCGGCGATCTGCTGCGTCAGACGCTGCATGAAGACAACCTGAACTGGGTGCTGCAGGCCGAGCAGCTAGGAACCGGGCACGCCATGCAGCAGGCGGCGCCGTTCTTCAATGATGATGAAGACATCCTGATGCTCTACGGCGACGTGCCGCTGATCTCCGTCGAGACGCTACAGCGCCTGCGCGCCGCGAAACCGCAGGGCGGGATTGGTCTGCTGACGGTGAAGCTGGATGATCCAACCGGCTATGGCCGCATTACCCGTGAGAATGGCCAGGTGACAGGCATCGTTGAGCACAAAGATGCCAGCGAGACGCAGCGCCAGATTCAGGAAATTAACACCGGGATCCTGATCGCCGGCGGAGCAGATCTCAAGCGCTGGCTGGCGAAGCTCACCAATAACAACGCCCAGGGCGAATACTACATCACCGATATCATCGCCATGGCGCATCAGGAAGGTCACGAGATCGTTGCCGTGCATCCCCAGCGCCTGAGCGAAGTCGAAGGCGTCAACAATCGCCTGCAGCTTGCGCGCCTGGAGCGCGTCTACCAGGCTGAGCAAGCGGAAAAGCTGCTGCTGGCGGGGGTGATGTTGCGCGATCCGGCGCGTTTCGATCTGCGCGGTACGCTGCAGCACGGGCGCGATGTGGAGATCGATACTAACGTTATTCTGCAAGGCCGCGTCGTGCTGGGCGATCGCGTGAAAATCGGCGCCGGCTGTGTGATTAAAAACAGCACTATCGGCGATGATTGCGAAATCAGCCCCTACAGCGTGGTGGAAGATGCCCGGCTGCAGGCGGCCTGCACCATCGGCCCATTTGCCCGTCTGCGCCCGGGCGCCGAACTGCTGGAAGGCGCCCACGTTGGCAACTTCGTGGAAATGAAAAAGGCGCGTCTCGGCAAAGGCTCCAAGGCGGGTCATCTGACCTATCTGGGCGATGCGGAGATCGGTGATAACGTCAATATCGGCGCGGGCACCATCACCTGCAACTATGATGGCGCGAATAAATATAAAACGATTATTGGCGATGATGTTTTTGTCGGCTCGGATACCCAGCTGGTGGCCCCGGTCACGGTAGGCAACGGCGTCACGATCGCCGCCGGCACCACCGTCACACGCAATATCGCCGATAACGAACTGGTGTTGAGCCGCGTACCGCAGGTCCACAAACAGGGCTGGCAGCGTCCGGTGAAGAAAAAATAAACAGGATTGTCGCCGGGGGTGAAAAACGCCCGGCGAACCAGGATGAGAGGGTCAATATAGATCCCCGTCCGCAGGCAGTACCATAACAATAACCCCACTCTCTACAAGGCTCGGGGCGCCCGGAAAACGGGCAAATACAGGTCAGCGACAACGCATGGCATATCGCCATTATCAGGAAATTTAACTATGTGTGGAATTGTTGGCGCAGTCGCGCAGCGTGATATTGCTGAAATCCTTCTCGAAGGTTTACGTCGTCTGGAATACCGTGGCTATGACTCTGCCGGTCTGGCGGTAGTCGACAGCGAAGGTCATATGACCCGCGTGCGTCGCCTGGGTAAGGTACAGATGCTGGCTCAGGCGGTCGAAGAGCAACCGTTACACGGTGGTACCGGGATCGCCCATACTCGTTGGGCGACGCACGGCGAACCGTCTGAGAGCAATGCGCATCCGCATGTTTCTGAACACATTGTGGTGGTCCATAACGGGATCATCGAAAACCACGAGCCGCTGCGCACACTGCTGCAGTCTCGCGGCTATGTCTTCGTCACTGAGACCGATACCGAAGTTATCGCCCATCTGGTGCACTGGGAGCTGGAACAAGGTGGTACCTTACGTGAAGCCGTGCTGCGCGCCATCCCGCAGCTGCGCGGCGCCTACGGCACCGTCATCATGGATACCCGCGACCCGGGAACTCTGCTGGCGGCCCGCTCCGGTAGCCCACTGGTTATCGGTCTGGGCATGGGTGAAAACTTTATCGCCTCCGACCAGCTGGCGCTGCTGCCGGTTACCCGCCGCTTTATCTTCCTCGAAGAGGGCGATATTGCGGAAGTGACTCGTCGCTCGGTGGTGATTTTCGATAAATCCGCTGCGCAAGTGAAGCGCCAGGAGATCGAATCCAATCTGCAGTATGACGCCGGCGATAAAGGTATCTATCGCCACTATATGCAGAAAGAGATTTTCGAACAGCCGAACGCGATTAAGAACACCCTGACCGGGCGTATCAGCCACGGCGAAGTCGATCTCAGCGAGCTGGGGCCGAACGCCAATGAAATGCTGGCTCAGGTCGAACATATTCAGATTGTTGCCTGCGGGACTTCCTATAACTCCGGGATGGTCTCCCGCTACTGGTTTGAAGCGTTAGCCGGCGTGCCGTGCGATGTGGAAATCGCCTCCGAATTCCGCTATCGCAAGTCCGCGGTGCGTCGTAACAGCCTGATGATCACCCTTTCCCAGTCCGGTGAAACTGCCGATACGCTGGCGGCGCTGCGATTGTCGAAAGAGCTGGGCTATCTCGGCTCGCTGGCCATCTGCAACGTGCCGGGCTCGTCGCTGGTGCGCGAATCCGATCTGGCGCTGATGACCAAAGCCGGAACGGAAATTGGCGTGGCCTCGACCAAGGCCTTTACCACTCAGCTGACGGTGCTGCTGATGCTGGTGGCGAAACTGGCGCGATTGAAAGGTCAGGATGCGTCCATTGAGCATGATATCGTCCACGGCCTGCAGGCGCTGCCGAGTCGTATCGAGCAGATGCTCTCTCAGGACAAGCGTATTGAGCAGCTGGCAGAGCGTTTCTCTGATAAGCACCATGCGCTGTTCCTCGGCCGCGGCGATCAGTATCCGATCGCCATGGAAGGGGCGCTGAAGCTGAAAGAGATCTCCTACATTCACGCGGAAGCCTACGCGGCGGGCGAGCTGAAGCACGGCCCGCTGGCGCTGATTGATGCGGAAATGCCGGTGATCGTGGTGGCGCCGAACAACGAGCTGCTGGAAAAACTGAAATCCAACATCGAAGAAGTTCGCGCCCGCGGCGGTGAGCTGTACGTCTTCGCCGACGGTGACGCCGGCTTCAACGGCAGCGACAACATGCACATCATTGAGATGCCGCATGTCGAAGAGACCATCGCCCCCATCTTCTACACCGTGCCGCTGCAGCTGCTGGCTTATCACGTTGCGCTGATCAAAGGCACAGACGTTGATCAGCCGCGTAACCTGGCGAAATCGGTCACGGTTGAGTAACGTATTACCTCTTTTGCAAAGGGCTGCCGGCGGTGGCCCTTTTTTTATTTTCACCTGCTGTTTTTCGCCGATCTTGTGCGCAATATGTGGGATGGCGATAGACGACAACCGATCGTTTTGCACTGCGATTTGGCTGTCATAAAAATAAAATTATTCCGTCATTGTATGGTCATGCTTGCAAGTAACCATTTGAGTTATAAGCGTATTATTTGACGCAAAATCCCGTCTCCCGGCCTGTCATAAAACTGTCATAATTCGTACATTTTACTGTCACCTCTTTGACCTATTTTGCTCACCATAGCCTCGAAACAATGATTTACGAATCCCAGCAGGAGACATTATGAACGTTATGCGTACCACCGTCGCAACAGTTGTCGCCGCGACCTTATCGATGAGCGCTTTCTCTGCTTTCGCAGCAGCAAGCCTGACTGGCGCAGGTGCAACTTTTCCTGCGCCGGTGTATGCCAAATGGGCTGACACCTATCAGAAAGAAACCGGCAATAAAGTGAACTACCAGGGTATTGGTTCCTCTGGTGGCGTTAAGCAGATTATTGCCAACACCGTTGATTTCGGTGCTTCTGATGCTCCGCTGGCTGATGACAAACTGACCCAGGAAGGTCTGTTCCAGTTCCCGACCGTGATTGGCGGCGTGGTGCTGGCGGTTAACCTGCCTGGCGTGAAATCCGGCGAGCTGGTGCTGGATGGCAAAACCCTCGGCGATATCTATCTGGGTAAAATTAAAAAATGGGATGACGAAGCGATCGCTAAACTCAACCCGGGTCTGAAGCTGCCGTCGCAGAATATCGCCGTGGTTCGCCGCGCCGATGGTTCCGGTACCTCCTTCGTCTTCACCAGCTACCTGTCCAAAGTGAATGAAGAGTGGAAATCGAAAATCGGCGCAGGCTCTACCGTTAACTGGCCAACCGGTCTTGGCGGTAAAGGCAACGACGGTATCGCCGCCTTTGTTCAGCGTCTGCCGGGCTCGATTGGTTACGTCGAATACGCTTACGCCAAACAAAACAATCTGGCGTACACCAAACTGGTCTCTGCCGATGGCAAACCGGTTAGCCCGACTGAAGACAACTTCGCTAACGCCGCAAAAGGCGTTGACTGGAGCAAGTCTTTCGCTCAGGACCTGACTAACCAGAAGGGTGAAAATGCATGGCCGATCACCTCAACCACCTTCATCCTGGTGCATAAGGCGACTAACAAGCCTGAGCAGACCGCTGAAGTGCTGAAGTTCTTCGACTGGGCGTATAAAAACGGCGGGAAAGAAGCGAATGCGCTGGATTACGCATCGCTGCCGGAAAGCGTGGTTGAGCAGGTTCGTGCGGCATGGAAAACCAACGTCAAAGACAGCAGCGGTAAAGCGCTGTACTAACAGTAGATTTTTGACGAAGATGGCGGGGGCGTTCAGCGCTGCCCGCCCTACGGTTCAGACTGTAGGCCCGGAAGCGAACGCCACCGGGCATTTATTCGAACAAGCTTTAATACGTAAAGAGTAATCTATGGCTGCAACCAAGCCTGCATTTACCCCTCCGGGGAAAAAGGGTGACATGATTTTCAGTGCGCTGGTAAAACTGGCTGCGCTGATTGTGCTATTGATGCTGGGCGGCATCATCGTTTCCCTGATCATCTCTTCCTGGCCGAGCATTCAAAAGTTTGGCTTTGCCTTTTTGTGGACCAAAGAGTGGGATGCGCCCAACGAAATCTTCGGCGCGCTGGTGCCGATTTACGGGACCCTGGTGACTTCTTTTATCGCGCTGCTGATCGCCGTACCGGTGAGCTTCGGCATCGCGCTATTTCTGACGGAACTGTCCCCCGCCTGGCTCAAGCGTCCGCTGGGCATTGCGATTGAGCTGCTGGCCGCGATCCCGAGTATCGTGTACGGCATGTGGGGCCTGTTTATTTTCGCCCCGCTGTTTGCGACTTACTTCCAGGAGCCTGTCGGTAACGTCCTGTCGACTATTCCGTTCGTCGGCGCGCTGTTTGCTGGCCCGGCGTTTGGTATCGGTATTCTCGCCGCTGGCGTTATTCTGGCCATCATGATCATCCCTTATATCGCCGCGGTAATGCGTGATGTTTTCGAACAGACGCCGGTGATGATGAAAGAGTCGGCCTATGGCATCGGCTGCACCACCTGGGAAGTGATCTGGCGCATCGTTTTACCGTTCACCAAGAACGGGGTGATCGGCGGCGTGATGCTCGGTCTGGGCCGCGCGCTGGGTGAAACCATGGCGGTCACCTTTATCATCGGTAACACCTACCAGCTCGACAGCATATCGCTGTATATGCCGGGGAACAGCATTACCTCCGCGCTGGCCAACGAATTCGCCGAAGCCGAAACCGGTCTGCACGTGGCGGCGCTGATGGAACTGGGTCTGATCCTGTTCGTTATCACCTTTATCGTTCTGGCGGCGTCGAAGTTTATGATTATGCGCCTCGCGAAGAATGAGGGGGCACGCTAATGGCGACCATTGAAATGCAAAGCACCGCCGAGCTGGCGGAGTCTCGCCGCAAGATGCAGGCTAAACGCCGCATGAAGAACCGCATCGCCCTGGCGCTGTCGATGGCCACCATGGCGTTTGGTTTGTTCTGGCTTATCTGGATCCTGATGGCGACGATAACCCGCGGCTTCGACGGCATGAGCCTGGCGCTGTTTACCGAAATGACGCCGCCGCCGAATACCGCGGGCGGCGGTCTGGCCAACGCCCTCGCCGGCAGCGGCCTGCTGATCCTGTGGGCAACTATCTTTGGTACGCCGCTGGGTATCCTCGCTGGAATTTATCTGGCGGAGTATGGCCGCAAGTCGGTGCTGGCGGAAATTATCCGTTTTATTAACGATATTCTGCTTTCCGCGCCGTCTATCGTGGTTGGTCTGTTCGTCTACACCATCGTGGTGGCGCAGATGCAGCACTTCTCCGGCTGGGCGGGGGTGATCGCCCTGGCGCTGCTGCAGGTGCCTATCGTTATTCGTACCACCGAAAACATGCTGAAACTGGTGCCGGATAGCCTGCGTGAAGCGGCCTATGCGCTGGGTACGCCGAAGTGGAAGATGATCTCGGCGATCACCCTGAAAGCGTCCGTCTCGGGGATTATGACCGGGATCCTGCTGGCTATCGCCCGTATCGCCGGGGAAACGGCGCCCCTGCTGTTTACCGCGCTGTCCAACCAGTTCTGGAGCACCGACATGATGCAGCCGATTGCCAACCTGCCGGTGACCATTTTCAAATTTGCCATGAGTCCGTTTGCGGAGTGGCAGCAACTGGCATGGGCCGGGGTATTGATTATCACCCTGTGCGTCTTGCTGCTGAACATCCTGGCGCGCGTTATCTTCGCCAAGAAGAAACACGGTTAATTTTTGCGGCGCAGCGACAGCTGCGCTGAATGAGGAAGAGATTGAGATGAGTATGGTGAATACAGCCCCGGGTAAGATTTCAGTTCGCAACCTGAACTTCTACTACGGTAAATTCCATGCCCTGAAGAACATCAACCTGGATATCACCAAAAACCAGGTGACGGCGTTTATCGGTCCGTCAGGCTGTGGTAAATCCACCCTGCTGCGTACGTTCAACAAAATGTTTGAACTGTATCCGGAGCAGCGCGCGGAAGGCGAGATCCTGCTGGATGGCGACAACATTCTGACCAACACCCAGGATATCGCCCTGCTGCGTGCCAAGGTTGGCATGGTATTCCAGAAGCCAACGCCGTTCCCGATGTCCATTTACGACAACATCGCTTTCGGCGTGCGCCTGTTTGAAAAGCTGTCCCGTGCCGATATGGATGAGCGCGTGCAGTGGGCGTTGACCAAAGCCGCATTATGGAATGAAACCAAAGATAAACTGCACCAGAGCGGGTATTCTCTCTCCGGCGGTCAGCAGCAGCGCCTGTGCATCGCCCGCGGTATCGCGATCCGCCCGGAAGTCCTGCTGCTTGATGAACCTTGCTCAGCGCTGGACCCGATCTCTACCGGGCGTATCGAGGAGCTGATCACCGAGCTGAAGCAGGATTACACCGTCGTTATCGTGACTCACAACATGCAGCAGGCTGCGCGTTGCTCCGACCATACGGCATTTATGTATCTTGGCGAGCTGATTGAGTTCAGCAACACGGATGACCTGTTCACCAAGCCCGCGAAGAAACAAACTGAAGATTATATTACTGGCCGCTACGGTTGATTTGCCCTTGTGCTTTCAGGCTCTCACCAGTTGGGCAATCAGGAGACACCATGGACAACCTAAATCTTAACAAACATATTTCCGGCCAGTTCAACGCTGAACTGGAGTATATCCGCACCCAGGTGATGACCATGGGTGGGCTGGTGGAGCAACAGCTTTCTGATGCGATCACCGCCATGCATAACCAGGACAGCGATCTGGCGAAACGCGTGATTGACGGCGACAAGCAGGTCAACATGATGGAAGTGGCGATCGATGAAGCCTGCGTGCGCATCATCGCCAAGCGCCAGCCGACCGCCAGCGACCTGCGCCTGGTGATGGCGATCATCAAGACCATCGCTGAGCTGGAACGCATTGGCGACGTGGCGGATAAAATCTGCCGCACCGCGCTGGAGAAGTTTTCCCAGCAGCACCAGCCGCTGCTGGTGAGCCTCGAATCGCTGGGCCGCCATACGGTGCAGATGCTGCATGACGTGCTGGATGCCTTCGCGCGTATGGATCTCGACGAGGCGGTACGTATCTATCGCGAAGACAAGAAAGTCGACCAGGAGTATGAAGGCATCGTGCGTCAGCTGATGACCTACATGATGGAAGACTCGCGCACTATCCCCAGCGTTCTGACGGCGCTGTTCTGCGCGCGCTCCATCGAACGTATCGGCGACCGCTGCCAGAATATTTGCGAATATATTTTCTACTTCGTCAAAGGCCAGGATTTCCGTCATGTGGGCGGCGATGAACTGGATAAACTGCTCGCCGGAAAAGATCCGAAAGAGTAATAATCATTTTGTCTAATTCTGATAAATGGATTTATCAGAATTAGATATGCTTCCTCCAGCGGCAGCGATATTGCTGCGATTATCGTCACAATTAACAGGCTGCCCGTTTGAGTTCTTCATTTTATCGCGTAACAATCAGTATCCACTGACTGAGCGCGCAAGCTCAGAATGTTTTAAACGGATTGTTACTGCGACAGCAGGCAAAACCTGATATTGCCCCCCCACGGCGGCGATATCAGGTTTTTTTATGCGCGCTAAGAATGACTTAATAAGGGTTGCTACCGCGATGCGCGGGCAAAACCTGAAGAGGATTATGTGTTTAGGCAGATCGTCTTCTTCGGGTTTTTTTGCTTTTTTCTCACCGCAAAAATAACAGCCCTCGCGCCCTTAAGCGGTATGGATACAGCTATTAGAACCCGCGCGATGCTTGTCGCTGTCGTATTTATTTATGCCAACACTTATATAAGGGAATATTATGTTTAGAAAAACCAGGATCGCTTCGGCGATGGTATTGCTGGCGCCGCTTTGTTATTCAACCACGCTGTTCGCGAGCCAGTTGACGGTAGAGCAACGGCTTGAGTTGCTGGAAAAAGCGCTTAGCGATACGCAAAAAGAGCTCAAAAAATATCAGGACCAGGAGAGAAAAAGAGACCAGATTTGGGCCACATGGTCTTCGCCTGCAGAGAGCCAGAAGCGCACCGTCGCGGCGGCGGCAGGACCGAAAGCAGCAGTGAAACCGGATGCGGTACTGGTCAAAAATCAACAACCTGCCACAGACGGCGCGCCAGCCTACAGCGCGATGACGCTGAAAGACTTTAGCAAGTTCGTCAAAGATGAAATTGGCTTTAGCTATAACGGCTACTTCCGCTCGGGCTGGGGAACCGCCTCGCATGGCTCGCCAAAGTCGTGGGCCATTGGCTCGCTTGGCCGTCTGGGCAATGAATATTCCGGCTGGTTCGATCTGCAGCTGAAGCAGCGGGTGTTTCAGGAAGGCGATAAACGCGTCGACGCCATCGTGATGCTCGACGGGAACGTTGGCCAGCAGTATTCCACTGGCTGGTTTGGTGACAATGCCGGCGGCGAAAACTACATCCAGTTCTCGGATATGTACGTCAACACCAAAGGATTCCTGCCGTTTGCCCCGGAAGCCGATTTCTGGGTCGGCAAACACGGTGCGCCAAAAATCGAGATCCAGATGCTGGACTGGAAAACGCAGAGAACCGATGCGGCGGCTGGCGTGGGGCTGGAAAACTGGCAGGTAGGCGCCGGGAAATTCGATATCGCGCTGGTCCGGGAGGATGTTGATGACTACGATCGTTCTTTAAGCAATAAGCAGCAAATTAACACCAATACCCTCGATATCCGTTACAAAGAGATCCCGTTGTGGGATAAAGCCAGTCTGATGGTCAGCGGACGCTATGTCGCCGCCAACCAAAGTTCTTCTGAGAAATATAAAGAGGGCAATGAAGGCTATTATCCATGGAAAGATACCTGGATGGCCGGCACCTCGTTAACGCAAAAATTTGCTCACGGCGGCTTTAACGAATTTTCTTTGTTGCTGGCGAATAACTCCATTGCCAGCAGCTTCTCGCGCTATGCCGGATCCAGCCCCTATACCACCTTTAACGGCCGCTATTATGGCGACCATACCAATGGCACCGCCGTGCGCTTAACCTCGCAAGGGGAAACCTATTTACGCGATGACATTATTATGGCGAATGCCATCGTTTACTCCTTTGGCAACGACGTTTACAGCTACGAGACCGGGGCCCACTCCGATTTTGAATCCATCCGTACGGTCCTGCGGCCGGCCTATATCTGGAATAAATATAACCAGACCGGCGTCGAACTGGGGTACTTCAGGCAGCAAAACAAAGATGTGACCGGCAAGAAATATAACGAGTCCGGCTATAAGACCACGCTGTTCCATACCTTCAAAGTTAATACCAGTATGCTGACCTCGCGCCCGGAAATTCGCTTCTATGCCACCTATATTAAAGCGAAGGATATCGACCTGGATAAGGCCGCGAATAACACCACCCACATTTTTGAAGACGGTAAAAACGATCAGTTTGCCGTAGGGGCGCAGGCGGAAATCTGGTGGTGAGACGATAACAGAACGGACACAACGTAAGAGGAATAACGATGAAACGACATGCCATTTATTTCGCCCTCGCGCTGGCGGGCGCGGCGTTCACCATTCAGGCGGCACCGTTGCCAGCGATGCCCGAGCCCTCCCTGCCGGTGAGCCACTTTATCACTCAGGTTAACGCGGATAAGAGTATCACTTACCGCCTGTTTGCCCCTGATGCCCGGCGGGTTTCGGTGGTGACAGGCGCCACGCCGGACACCTTTGTCTCGCACGACATGACCAAAGCGGACCACGGGGTCTGGACATGGAAAAGCGAGCCAATGAAACCCAATCTCTATGAATACTATTTTGATGTGGACGGCTTCCGCTCGGTGGATACCGGCAGCCGCTATCAGAAGCCGCAGCGTCAGGTGAACACCAGCCTGATTCTGGTTCCCGGCAGTATTCTTGACGATCGCCCGGTCGCGCACGGCGATCTGCGCACCCTTACCTATCACTCGAAGGCGCTGAATGCGGAACGGCGGCTCTATGTCTGGACGCCGCCGAACTATAGCGGCAGCGGCGAGCCGCTGCCGGTGCTCTATTTCTATCATGGCTTTGGCGACAGCGGGCTGTCGGCCATCGATCAGGGGCGTATTCCGCAAATCATGGATAACCTGCTGGCGGAGGGCAAGATCAAGCCTATGCTGGTGGTGGTCCCGGATACCGAAACCGATACCCCGGAAGCCATCGCGGAAAACTTCCCGCCGCAGGAGCGACGCAAAACCTTCTATCCGCTGAATGCGCAGGCGGCGGATAAGGAGCTGATGCAGGACATCATTCCGCTGATCGATGCCCGGTTTAACGTGCGTAAAGATGCCGACGGTCGGGCGCTGGCTGGCCTCTCTCAGGGCGGGTATCAGGCGCTGGTTTCCGGGATGAATCATCTGGAGAGCTTTGGCTGGCTCGCCACGTTTAGCGGCGTCACGACCACCACGGTGCCGAATGCCGGTGTGGAAGCGCAACTGAAACATCCTGAGGCGATCAATCAACAGCTGCGTAACTTTACCGTGGTCGTCGGGGAAAAAGATTCCGTGACCGGCAAAGACATCGCGGGTCTGAAAAGCGAGCTGGAAAAACAGAAGATCAACTTTGACTATCACGCCTATCCCGGCCTGAACCATGAAATGGACGTCTGGCGCCCGGCCTACGCGGAGTTTGTGCAAAAACTGTTTAAATAGCCGGTGGGGGCGTTTAGCCCCCGCTTTCCGCGAGTGAAGAAAGACAAGATGAAAGTGATTGTGTCCGAAGATGATGAAGAGATAGCCGGTCGCCAGCCGTCCTGTTCTGGGCTAGAACATAGCGCTACCTGCCAACCGTCGCCCGGCTGGGCGACGCCGGGGGCTAGCGAGTGATATCCCAACCGCGCGCTTTCCACAATGCCGGAAGCGCAGCCAGATCGGTAAAGGTCGTCACGTTGGGATGATCGATGGGCGGGTTGTGCGGATCGGCGCAGAAGTAGAACACCTCCATGCCGGCGGCTATTCCCGATTGTGCACCTGCCCTGGAATCATCAACCAGAATACAGTTCTCAACGTTAACGCTCATCGCCTTTGCGGCATGGAACATCAGCGCCGGATCGGGTTTCCAGCGCTGAATATCGTAGCCGCTGTACAACCGGTCAGCGAAATGGTGCAGCAGGCCGGTGCGGCCGAGAGAGTGTTGCATCTTACTGACCGGGCCATTGGAAACCACGCACATCGGGACGCTTACCGCATCCAGCAGCGCCTGGGCTCCGGCAATCACCTCCAGTTCGCTATCAAACAGGCGGGCGACTTCCGCACGGTAAATCGGCTCCAGAGTGGCCTTTTGCAGGTTAACGCCATGCTCGGCGTTGATGGTGTCGATTATTTCGTACAGCTTTACGCCTTTGAAGCGCTTAAAAATCTCTGCCAGCTCCAGCGTAATGCCAAATTCCTGGAACATATGCACGTAGGCGCGGGAGCAAATCACCTCGCTGTCGACCAGCGTGCCGTCACAGTCAAAAAATACTGCTTCTGGTTGAGTCATAGCCATTCCATATTAACAAGTTTAACGTTTTCGTCATGTCCAATACCGCGACGCAATCGTTGCCGTATAAGCAAAATAAATGAAAAAAATTACCATACAACCGCGCCTGGTGCTGTAATTTGGTATAGGATAGCGTCGAATTTTCCCTCCTTACGTTCGGAAACCGATAATGAGTCAACAACAAACCAGCCAGTCTTCTGGCCAGGGTCTGCTGGAGCGCGTATTTAAACTGCGCGAGCACGGCACCACGGTGCGCACGGAAGCCATCGCCGGTTTCACCACGTTCCTGACGATGGTGTATATCGTTTTTGTTAACCCACAAATTCTTGGCGTAGCGGGCATGGATACCAGCGCCGTGTTTGTGACCACCTGTCTGATTGCCGCTTTCGGCAGTATCCTGATGGGGCTGTTCGCGAACCTGCCGGTCGCCCTGGCGCCGGCGATGGGCCTGAACGCCTTTTTCGCCTTTGTGGTGGTGCAGGCGATGGGCCTGCCGTGGCAGGTCGGGATGGGCGCGATTTTCTGGGGCGCCGTCGGCCTGCTGCTGCTGACGATCTTCCGCGTACGCTACTGGATGATCGCCAATATTCCGCTGAGCCTGCGCGTGGGCATCACCAGCGGTATCGGTCTGTTTATCGGTATGATGGGCCTGAAGAACGCCGGGGTTATCGTCGCAAACCCGGAAACGCTGGTCAGCATTGGTCATCTGACCTCCCACAGCGTGCTGCTGGGCGTGCTGGGCTTCTTTATCATCGCAATTCTGGCGTCGCGCAACATTCATGCCGCGGTTCTGGTCTCTATCGTGGTGACCACCCTGCTGGGCTGGATGCTGGGTGATGTACACTACACCGGTATCGTCTCGGCGCCGCCGAGCGTGACTTCGGTGATCGGTCATGTCGATCTGGCGGGCTCCCTGAATCTGGGCCTGGCCGGTGTGATCTTCTCCTTTATGCTGGTCAACCTGTTTGACTCCTCCGGGACGCTGATCGGCGTGACGGATAAAGCGGGTCTGGCGGACGCCAACGGTAAATTCCCGCGCATGAAGCAGGCGCTGTTTGTCGATAGCGTCTCGTCGGTGGCAGGCTCCTTCATCGGCACCTCGTCGGTAACAGCGTATATCGAATCCTCCTCCGGCGTTTCCGTAGGCGGGCGCACCGGCCTGACCGCCGTGGTCGTCGGTATCCTGTTCCTGCTGGTTATCTTCCTCTCTCCGCTGGCGGGGATGGTTCCGGCCTATGCGGCAGCCGGCGCGCTGATTTACGTCGGCGTGCTGATGACCTCAAGCCTGGCGCGCGTGAAGTGGGATGACCTGACGGAAGCGGTACCGGCGTTTATCACCGCGGTGATGATGCCGTTTAGCTTCTCGATCACCGAAGGCATTGCCCTGGGCTTTATCTCCTACTGCGTGATGAAAATTGGCACCGGCCGTCTGCGCGACCTCAGCCCTTGCGTCATTATCGTCTCGCTGCTGTTTGTGCTGAAGATTGTCTTTATCGATGCACATTAATCCGCACGTATGATGAAAAAGCCCGGCATCGCTGCCGGGCTTTTTTTATGCTTTAACCCGCTGAATATAGTCGCCAAAGGCAGTCAGCTGGCCGCGCAGATGGTCGAGGGTGCTCTGATCGACCACTTCACCCGACTGCGGATCCACTTTGTTCTGGATCACGCCGCCCATAAATTCCGGTTTATTCATCACCATCGCATCGAGGAACACCAGAATCTGCCGCAGATGATACTGGCAGCGCGCGCCGCCGATGGCGCCCATAGAGCTGGTTTGAATCAGCACCGGCTTGCCGGACAGCGGCTGCTCGGGCAGACGTGAAAGCCAGTCGATGGCGTTTTTCAGGCCGCCAGGCACGGAATAGTTATACTCGGGGGTGACAATCACCACGCCATCCGCCTCGCGGATCTGCTGCGCAATCTCCTGCACGCTCTGCGGGAATCCCTCTTCCTCCTGAATATCAGCATCGTACAGCGGAATATCGCCGATCGACGGCAGCGCGGAGATGTGCATGCCCGCCGGCGCGATGCCGGGCAGGGTACGCGCGACCATTCCATTAAACGACCCTTTACGCAGGCTGCCGAGTAACGTAACCACTTTCAAGGTATCTGACATGATTGCTCCTTTGGATCATGATGCCGGCAAGACCGGTCAATTGAGGGATAAGGTTTTTTCCGTGGGCAGACTGGTAAAGCGCATCAGGCGGGCTGAGGGTTCGCGTGCGCGGCGCTGAGCGTCCGCCAGGCTGTGCCAGTCGCCTCCCTTAGCATCATACTCCCAGACCTTCAGCGGGCCGATATTCGGGGTAGCGGCAATCGACCACACCAGCAGCGATTCGGCGTCACAGACGGCTTCGATCGGCAGGCTGCCGGCGGTACGCAGGCGGCCGGAGCCAGGCAGCAGCTGCAGCTGCGTTGATGTCTCACCGGTCAGCTTCAGCACGCTGCGGCGCAGCGCCACCAGCTGGCTGCGCGCTTCGTCCGGGTCATGCTGAATGTTAATCCACAGATTCTCATTGTTACTGAAATTTTGCCGGTCGGCGTCGTGGCTGCGAACGGCGCGCTGCAGCTCCATGTCGAGGCCGCAATCCCCCTCGGTGGTCAGCGCCACGCCAACGATATTGCCAGTATAAGAGATAGAGAAGCGGGGAAGGTGACGATCGCTAAAAACCGGTCTGCCATTGGCTTCGTTAACGATTTCAGGCAGCTCGCTGATGCCGTAAAGCATAAACAGCAGTTCGGCGAGCAGCGACCGCGAAGCGCGAAAGCGGGCTTGCCGGTATTCAGGGAGCCGACGTGCGGATTGATGACAGGCCGCTGACAAACGTGTCGATAGCGGCTCCCCGGTACTGAGTATCCCTCGTGCAAAATGCGTTGCCATACGTCGCTCCGTGAGTAATGGTCTGAATAAAACGGCGGGCGCTATTATCGCCTGGTATTAACAGGTTTTAATGCCGAAATCCCCCCTTGAAAAGGGAATTTGTTTGAATTTTACAAATTCTTGCGCAAATAAGGTGCTATGGGCACGAAACAAGGCTTACAGCGTACCGGAATAGAGCGCTTTCAGCGTATCTCTAAGCCAGACAAGCTTCGGGTTGTAGCTGTTGCGTTTATGCCATAGCAAGGTGAAGGGGACGCGAAGCTTTTCCAGATGCTGCGGCTCCAGCGGCAGCGGTCGGGAGACCAGGGGGAGCTGGTGCTGCTGATTATAGTGCTGGCAGTAGCGCGGCGCGGTGGCCAGCATGGTGTGCTGCGGCTGGGCCGCCATAAAGAGGGATTGCTCAAACCCCGGCACGGTCAGCGCCACGTTACGTTTATGCCCCAGCTCCTGCAGCACGTCGTCCAGCGCCCAGGTATCGCGTTGTTCCCAGCAGATGGTGATATGCGGATAGCGTAAGAATGCCGCCAGATCCCACTCCTCCCTGAGCGCCGGATGATCGGCGCGCAGCCAGACCTGCGGCAGGTCGGTGAACAGCACATCAAAATCGATATACCACGGCAGCAGGCTTAGCAGCTCCCGCGACTGCGGATGGCTTTCGCGCCCGCAGAAGCCGATATCCACCTCGCCGCGAATGATGGCGTCCAGGGAGTCGTAGTCCCAGTTGCGCAAACGAATCAATGCCTGCGGATAGCGCTGATAGATGCGCTGGGAGAGGGTGTTAAACAGGATCATCAGCAGCGGCGTTTCCGCCGCCAGCTCGAACTTGAGGCCGCTCGGCATGGTGTGGTGCGGTTTATCGAGGATCTGGTTGCCCATCTGCATCCAGTCCGCCAGATCCTGCTCCATGCTGCTGACCAGCGGCGTGGGCGCCAGGCCCAACGGCGTTTTGACAAACAGCGGATCGTCAAACCAGGCGCGCAGTTTGGCCAGCGATTTGCTCACCGCCGAGGGCGAAACGTTCATCCGCTTCGCCGTACGGGTAACGCTGAGCTCCTGGGTCAGGAGCTGCAGGCAGAGGAGTAAATTAAGATCGAGACTCGAAAGCGGCTTCTTCATCGTGTTGCGCAACCCGCGGCGGGGTGGCGACCAGTAGCAGAACAAGACTCACTATGCTACAGGCAATGAGTATCCCGATCAGCATATTCATTGCGCTGAGTCCGATGATAGCGGCGAGCCAAATCCACAGCGACGAACCGCACACCTGCGCGATGCCGAGGACCGAGCTGGCGACACCGGCGCGCAGCGTGAATGGCCCCAGGGCCTGGCTCATCGCGACGCCGAAGCCGACGGAGAAGCCGGCGCAAATCATGCCCAGCCCGACCAGGGTGACGGCCTGGTGGGTGGCGAGGCTCAGCGCCACGCCAGCCGCCAGAAACAGCAGCTGCGAGGTTATCATCAGGGTGCGCGGTTTAAACAGCGACAGGGCGAACGGCGTCGAGAAGGAGACCGCCATGCTGACCATCGCCATCAGCGCCATCGTCATGGAATAGGTGCCGCGATCGAACCCCATCTCCTCCATCATCAGTACCGGCGAGACGTTCACGTAGGTGAGGATCGCCGTTACGCTGAGGGTGGTGATGAGAATGCGGCTGAGGAAAAAGCGATTCAACAGCGATTCGTCCGCGCCATGCTGCGGCATAGCCGTCTGCGGAGGCGCCGTCGGACGCGTCTCGCGCAGGATAAATACCGCCAGTAAACCCACCGTTACCCCCATGCCGATCATGGTGTAGAACAGACTCTGCCACGGGTATTTCAGCATGATCAGGTGGCCGAGCACCGGCGCCAGAACGGGGATGATGCAGGTAATGCCGTTGAGCAACGACAGCACTTTGGCCCGCCGACGGTCGTCCAGCGTATCGCGCAAAATAGCGAAAGCCACCACGTAGCAGCAGCCGGCGCCGATCCCCTGGATAAAGCGTCCGGTAAGGAAGTGGCTGCTGGTGTGCGCCTGCGCGCAGAGCAGGGAGGCGATAACAAAGATCGCCGCGCCCACAATGGCGACAGGCTTGCGCCCCGAGCGGTCGGCGATACGGCCAGCAAACAGCATCGCGGAGGCCATTCCGGCCAGATAGACCGAGAAGGCGATATGTAATTGCGCCTCGCTGGCTCCCAGATCCTGAGCAATACGCGGCAGGCCGACGAGATACATATCGATGCCGGAGGGATAGAGCAGAACCAGGGCAAAGCTGCAGAGAAGAAAGCGTGTCATGAGATCCTCGCGATGTGAATGGCGTTCAGCATAGTGAGATACGCTCCGCAAGACGAGTTGCCATTTGGACAACGCTATTTTCCTGGCAGGAAACGCGAACTAGCGGCCCCGGCGTCGCCAGACGCGGGCCATCCCTTCGCTTTCCGGCCGAACGCTTTCGAAGCCAAACTTCGCGTACAGCTCCGGAACATCCGCCACCAGCGTAACGTAGGCGCCGTCAAAGGCGTTCGCATCCAGCCAGGCGACCAGTTTCTCCATCACCAGCCGGCCAAGGCCCTTCCCCTGGTGAGCCGGATCGACGGCGACGTCGACAATGTCGAAATTAATCGCGCCGTCGCCGACGATGCGCCCCATGGCGATCGGCGTCTCCTGCCAGAGGATATGTACGCCATAACAGCTTTGCGGCAGCCCGGCTCTGGCGCCTTCTACGGGGCGCGGCGACATGCCCGCTACCAGCCGCAGGTGGCAAAACGCTTCGGCGGAGGGTACCTTCTCGATCACGGTATATTCAACGGTCATGCTTTAGTCTCGTGGTTAGGGGGAGATAAAAGTAGAGAACGTTGCGCCGCAAAGGGCAAGAAAAAACCCGCATTAACGCGGCGCTAATGCGGGTGAGTGAACGTTTACGGACTAAACGTTATTTGCCGATACAGAAGCTGGAGAAGATGCGGCCCAGCAGGTCGTCGGAGGTGAACTCCCCGGTGATCTCGCTCAGCGCCTGCTGCGCGAGACGCAGCTCTTCCGCCAGCAGCTCGCCGGCCCAGGCGCCCAGCAGCTGGGCTTTGCCCTGCTGCAGATGGTTCGCCGCCTCTTCCAGCGCCTGCAGATGGCGACGGCGGGCGAGGAAGCCGCCTTCCATATTGGTATCGAAGCCCATGCTCTGCTTGAGGTGATTACGCAGCACCTCGACGCCTTCGCCGGTGCGTGCCGACAGGCGGATCAGTGAGTGGCCATTTACTTCGCTGATACCCAGCGCTTCGCCGGTAACATCGGCTTTATTGCGCACCACGGTAATCGGCAGTTTAGCGGGCAGGCGCTCGATAAAATCTGGCCAGATCTCCGCCGGGTCAACGGCGCTGGTGGTGGTGCCATCGACCATAAACAGCACCCGGTCAGCCTGCGCAATCTCCTGCCAGGCGCGCTCGATGCCGATACGCTCCACTTCGTCATTGGCGTCGCGCAGGCCCGCGGTATCAATGATATGCAGGGGCATGCCGTCGATATGGATATGCTCGCGCAGCACATCGCGGGTGGTGCCCGCAATGTCGGTGACGATCGCCGCTTCGCGGCCCGCCAGGGCGTTCAGCAGGCTTGATTTACCGGCATTTGGCCGCCCGGCGATCACCACTTTCATCCCTTCGCGCAGCAGACTGCCCTGACGGGCTTCGGCGCGGACGGCGTCGAGGTCGACCATCACCTCGTTCAGCTGGGCTTCAATTTTGCCGTCGGAGAGGAAATCAATTTCTTCATCCGGAAAATCAATCGCCGCTTCCACGTAGATGCGCAGGTGAGTGAGCGCTTCCACAAGGTGGTTCACCCGCGCGGAGAACGCCCCCTGCAGCGAGTTCAGCGCCGAGCGCGCCGCCTGTTCTGAGCTGGCGTCGATAAGATCGGCGATGGCCTCTGCCTGCGCCAGGTCGAGCTTGTCGTTAAGGAACGCGCGCTCGGAGAATTCGCCCGGTCTGGCGATGCGCAGGCCCGGCAGGGTCAGAATACGTTTGAGCAGCAGGTCGAGAATGACCGGGCCGCCGTGGCCCTGCAGCTCAAGCACATCTTCCCCGGTAAAGGAGTTCGGCCCGGGGAACCACAGCGCAATCCCCTGATCCAGCGGCGTACCGTCAACGTCGTTGAACGGCAGGTAGTCGGCATAGCGCGGCTTCGGCAGCTTGCCGAGTACCGCCTGCGCGACGTCGCGCGCTTTGAGGCCGGAGATACGCAGGATGCCCACACCCCCGCGTCCCGGTGGGGTTGCCTGGGCGACGATAGTGTCGTTATGGCTCATGGTGACTCTCTATGTAGATGTAAAAAAGGCGGTCCATTGACCGCCTTCTCTGGCATTAACGTTACCGTAACTACTCTAAATTATCCAAGTCGCAGATGCGTTGGCTTGAAGAATGAAGAGTATCAGGATTTCTTCTTCTCGCGGCTATGCAGGCCACGCTTCTCCAGACCACGGTAAATCAGCTGCTGCTGGATAATGGTCACCAGGTTGCTGACGATGTAGTACACCACCAGGCCAGACGGGAACCACAGGAAGAACACCGTGAAGATGACCGGCATAAAGGTCATGATCTTCTGCTGCATCGGGTCGGTCACGGTGGTCGGCGACATCTTCTGGATGAAGAACATCGTCGCGCCCATGATGATCGGCAGGATGTAGTACGGGTCTTGCGCAGACAGATCGTGGATCCACAGGATAAACGGCGCATGACGCAGTTCTACCGAGGCGCTCAGCATGTAGTACAGCGCAAGGAAGATCGGCATCTGGATAATCAGCGGGAAGCAGCCGCCCAGCGGGTTCACTTTTTCCGCTTTATACAGCGCCATCATCTCCTGGCTTTGACGTTGTTTATCGTCGCCCAGACGCTCGCGCATGGCCTGAATTTTCGGCTGCAGCATACGCATCTTCGCCATGGAGGTGTACTGCGCTTTGGTCAGCGGGTACATGATGCCACGAACGATAAAGGTGATGACGATAATCGAGAAGCCCCAGTTGCCGAGGAAGCCGTGGATGAATTTCAGCAGCTTGAACAGCGGTTGGGAGATGAACCACAGCCAGCCGTAGTCGACGGTCAGATCCAGGTGCGGCGCGACGGCAGCCATTTTGTCCTGAATCGCCGGGCCGACCCACAGCGTGCTCTGCAGTTTGTCGGTTTGACCAGGCTGCACCAGTACCGGCTGAGATTTATAGCCGATAGCGACAATGCCGTTGCCGAGGTTGGCGGTGTAGAAGTTATTCGTCCCGTTATTCTGCGGCACCCACGCGGTGGTGAAGTACTGCTGCAGCATGGCAACCCAACCGTTTTTGGTGCTGACGTTCAGGTTTTCATTGTCCAGGATGGTATCGAATTTGTATTTTTCGTATTTCGAATCCGCGGTGGAGAACGCTGCGCCACGGAAAGTATGCATCGTGGACAGGCCGCCGGTCTGCGTATCGCGACTGGACGGCAGCGCGGCGGTCTGCTTCAGCTGACCGAAGGTCGAGACTTCCAGCGGTTTCTCGCTGGCGTTCTGCACGCTATAACCCACGTTCACCGCATAATCACCGCGTTTCAGGGTGAAGGTCTTGGTGAAGACGTTGCCGGCTTTGTCGGTATAGGTCAGCGGAATAACGATTTCGTTCTGGCCATCAGCCAGTACATACGCATCTTTATCAGCGTTATACAGCGGACGCGGGCCGTTAGCCGGGTTATCCGGGCCGTCACGACCGGTTAAGCCGCTCTGCGCCTGGTAGATAAACTGTGGCGTAGTTTCCAGTAACTGGAACGGTTCAGTCGATTTCAGCGCTTTCGGGTAAGCCGGAAGCAGCGCTTGCTCAACATCACCACCGCGGGTGTTGATGGTCAGATCAAGCACATCAGTTTTAACCGTAATCAGTTTCCCCTGGCCACTGGCCGGTACGCCCTGGTCGGCGGCGCTACCCGCTGCTGTGGTCGTAGTCTGCGTGGTCTGCTGCTGGGGTTGCGGATTTTTGTCCTGCTCCCAGGCTTGCCAGATCATGAAAGACACGAACAACAAAGCGATGATAAGAAGATTGCGTTGCGAATCCATCGTTAGTGTTCTCTGGTATCAAATGGTCCAGGCGGGACGGGATCGTCACCACCAGGGTGTAAAGGGTGGCATTTTAATACGCGTTTCATCGTCAACCAACTGCCTTTTATCACTCCAAACCTGCGTAAGGCCTCAATTCCGTATTGAGAACAGGTTGGGGTGAAACGGCAATGCGGCCCGAGTAGCGGACTAATCAGGCGCTGATAAACTCGAATCAGGCCGATCAGGACCCGCGAGCCAGGCGACAATGGCGGCGCCATAATTTTTCCAACGCTTCCGAGAGAGCACGGTTATCGAGGTCGGCAACCCCTCTTTTCGCCACCACCACGAAATCCATTGGCGGGAGTTCATGTTGACGCAAACGAAAACTTTCACGCGTCAGACGTTTAATCCGATTGCGTTCATGTGCGCGTTTCACGTTTTTCTTGGCGACGGTGAGACCGATGCGGGGATGCCCCAGCGAATTCAGGCGGCCGAGGATGGTGATTTGCGGCGTGCCAGCCCGTTGTGGCTGCTGGAAGACGAAAGTGAAATGACTGGGAGTTAACAAGCGTAACTCCCTGGGAAATGCGAGCTTAACCACGCAGGGTTAGCTTTATTACTTGGAAACGGTCAGACGAGCGCGGCCTTTAGCACGACGACGTGCCAGAACCTGACGACCATTTTTAGTAGCCATACGAGCACGGAAGCCGTGAGAACGGTTGCGCTTCAGTACAGACGGTTGAAAAGTGCGTTTCATGGCGATTTCTACCTAAACTTGAATAAATTCACTGACTTTTGCGTAGACCCGAACGAACTTCGAACGACTTACGCCTCAGCGTGGGTGATTAAAGAGGCCGGATTGTAATAATTGTACACTCCGGAGTCAATTCTCTTTCCTTATTTCTCGCACCTCGTCGCACAAAAAATAAGCTGAGACGCGTGACGAAAACGGGCATTACGCGCCGGGTGGGGGATTATACGGCCTGGCCAGTAAAGCGCAAGGATCCTGAAGGATCTTTGTTAGATCGTTTCCGCCCAAAAGCGGCATAGCTCATTAATTTTTCCAATATGCGGCGGAAATCGTGCTTCACTCCTCCCAGGATCGATTACACTTACCCGGTTTCGATCCTTCCTGTGGATAAATCGGGAAGAATCTGTTGAGAAACACAAGATCTCTTTCTCAGTTTAGGCTATGATCCCCGGTCCCGATCGCGATCCCCGGATCCGCAGCGGGAAATAACCGCAGATAGCGGTTCGCACGTCACCCCTTTTGTGCAGGGGCTTTTCGGCTAATGCAGGGTCTTGTCGACGTGTGCCAACAATCACGATTGTTTCAGTTTTTCTTTGATATCGATTTTATGTTCGAGTGGAGTCCGCCGTGTCACTTTCGCTTTGGCAGCAGTGTCTTGCCCGATTGCAGGATGAGTTACCAGCCACAGAATTCAGCATGTGGATCCGCCCATTGCAGGCGGAACTGAGCGATAACACGCTGGCACTGTATGCGCCAAATCGTTTTGTGCTCGACTGGGTAAGGGACAAATACCTCAATAATATCAATGGACTCCTCAATGATTTTTGCGGTGCGGACGCCCCGCAGCTGCGTTTTGAGGTGGGAACTAAGCCCGCCAGCTCGCTGCAGAAAGGGGCGGTAAGCCCGGCCGCAGCGACTATCCCGGCGGCGCAGGTGCAGACCGCGCGCGTGGCGCCGACGATCGTGCGCCCTGGCTGGGATAATGTCCCGGCGCCGGCGGAGCCGACCTACCGTTCTAACGTTAACGTGAAACACACGTTTGATAACTTCGTCGAAGGTAAATCTAACCAGCTGGCCCGCGCGGCGGCGCGTCAGGTGGCGGATAACCCGGGCGGCGCCTATAACCCCCTGTTCCTCTACGGCGGAACGGGTCTGGGTAAAACCCACCTGCTGCACGCGGTGGGGAACGGTATCGTGGCGCGTAAACCGAACGCCAAAGTGGTCTATATGCACTCGGAGCGTTTCGTTCAGGACATGGTTAAAGCGCTGCAGAACAACGCCATCGAAGAGTTTAAGCGCTACTACCGATCCGTTGACGCCCTGCTGATCGATGACATTCAGTTCTTCGCTAATAAAGAGCGATCCCAGGAAGAGTTTTTCCACACCTTCAATGCCTTGCTGGAAGGTAATCAGCAGATCATTTTGACTTCGGATCGTTATCCCAAAGAGATCAACGGCGTTGAAGATCGTCTGAAATCCCGCTTCGGCTGGGGGCTGACGGTGGCGATCGAGCCGCCGGAGCTGGAAACCCGCGTCGCGATCCTGATGAAAAAAGCCGATGAGAACGACATCCGCCTGCCGGGCGAAGTGGCGTTCTTTATTGCCAAGCGCCTGCGCTCAAACGTGCGTGAACTGGAGGGGGCGCTGAACCGCGTTATCGCCAACGCCAACTTCACCGGCCGGGCGATCACTATCGATTTCGTGCGCGAAGCGCTGCGCGATCTGCTGGCGCTGCAGGAAAAACTGGTCACCATCGACAATATTCAAAAGACGGTGGCGGAGTACTACAAGATTAAGGTAGCGGACCTGCTGTCCAAACGCCGCTCCCGTTCGGTGGCGCGTCCTCGCCAGATGGCGATGGCGCTGGCCAAAGAGCTGACCAACCACAGCCTGCCGGAAATCGGCGATGCGTTTGGCGGCCGCGACCATACCACCGTGCTGCACGCCTGCCGCAAGATTGAGCAGCTGCGTGAAGAAAGCCACGACATTAAAGAAGATTTTTCCAATTTAATCAGAACATTATCCTCGTGACGCTATGAAATTTACCGTAGAACGTGAACATTTATTAAAACCGCTGCAACAGGTGAGCGGTCCGTTAGGTGGTCGTCCGACGCTGCCCATTCTCGGTAACCTGCTGCTTCAGGTCGCGGACGGCGCGCTGTCGCTGACCGGTACCGATCTTGAAATGGAGATGGTGGCGCGCGTGGCGCTGGTTCAGCCGCACGAAGCGGGCGCCACCACCGTTCCGGCGCGTAAATTCTTTGATATCTGCCGCGGCCTGCCGGAAGGCGCGGAGATCGCGGTGCAGCTGGAAGGCGATCGCATGCTGGTGCGTTCCGGCCGCAGCCGCTTCTCGCTGTCGACCCTGCCCGCTGCCGACTTCCCGAATCTTGACGACTGGCAGAGTGAGGTGGAATTTACCCTGCCGCAGGCGACCATGAAGCGTCTGATCGAAGCGACGCAGTTCTCGATGGCGCACCAGGATGTTCGTTACTACTTAAACGGTATGCTGTTCGAAACCGAAGGCAGCGAACTGCGCACCGTCGCTACCGACGGTCACCGGCTGGCGGTCTGTTCGATGCCGCTGGAAGCGTCGCTGCCGAACCATTCGGTGATCGTGCCGCGTAAAGGGGTGATTGAGCTGATGCGGATGCTCGACGGCGGTGATACGCCGCTGCGCGTGCAGATCGGCAGCAATAATATCCGCGCCCATGTCGGCGATTTTATCTTCACTTCGAAGCTGGTTGATGGCCGTTTCCCGGATTATCGCCGCGTACTGCCGAAAAATCCGGATAAACACCTCGAAGCGGGCTGCGATATTCTGAAGCAGGCCTTTGCCCGCGCGGCGATTCTCTCCAATGAGAAATTCCGCGGCGTGCGGCTGTACGTTAGCGAAAATCAGCTGAAAATCACCGCCAATAACCCGGAGCAGGAAGAAGCGGAAGAGATTCTGGACGTGACCTACGCCGGCACGGAGATGGAGATTGGCTTCAACGTTAGCTACGTGCTGGATGTGCTGAACGCGCTGAAGTGCGAGAATGTGCGCATTCTGCTGACGGATTCGGTGTCGAGCGTGCAGATTGAGGATGCGGCTTCACAAAGCGCAGCCTATGTTGTCATGCCTATGCGCTTATAGAAAATATCGGGCTATCTTACTTGCCATTTTCAACCTGGGCTGTGCTCGTCCCTGTCACGTACTTCGTGTACGCTCCAGGGTCTGCGCGCAGTCCGCGTTGAAACTGGCTGCGCCGATTACGCCCTGGCCCGAAGAAACCCAGATATGTCACTGACGCGCTTACTTATCAAAGATTTCCGCAATATTGAACATGCGGATCTCGCTTTATCTCCCGGCTTTAACTTCCTGGTTGGCGCGAACGGCAGCGGCAAAACCAGCGTGCTGGAAGCCATCTACACGCTTGGCCATGGCCGGGCGTTTCGCAGTTTGCAAATTGGCCGGGTGATCCGCCACGAGCAGGAGGCCTTTGTTCTGCATGGCCGTCTGCAGGGCGAAGAGCGGGAAACCGCCATCGGCCTGACCAAAGACAAACAGGGCGACAGCAAGGTGCGTATCGACGGCACCGACGGCCACAAAGTGGCGGAGCTGGCGCACCTGATGCCGATGCAGCTGATTACGCCGGAGGGGTTTACTTTACTCAACGGCGGCCCCAAATACAGAAGAGCATTTCTTGACTGGGGATGCTTTCATAACGAAGCCGGATTCTTCACCGCCTGGAGCAACCTGAAGCGCCTGGTCAAGCAGCGCAACGCCGCGCTGCGTCAGGTCAGCCGTTATGCCCAGCTGCGGCCATGGGATCTGGAATTAATCCCGCTGGCGGAGCAGATCAGCCGCTGGCGTGCCGAATACAGCGCCGCTATCGTCGAAGACATGGCGGATACCTGTCAGCAATTTTTACCGGAATTCTCGCTCTCTTTCTCCTTCCAGCGCGGCTGGGAAAAAGAGACCGACTACGCTGAAGTGCTGGAGCGGAATTTCGAGCGTGACAGAATGTTAACCTATACCGCCCACGGCCCGCATAAAGCGGATTTCCGTATTCGCGCCGACGGGGCGCCGGTGGAAGATACCTTATCGCGCGGGCAGCTTAAGCTGCTGATGTGCGCCCTGCGTCTGGCGCAGGGCGAGTTCCTCACCCGCGTCAGCGGGCGGCGCTGCCTGTACCTGATAGATGATTTTGCCTCGGAACTCGATGATGCCCGCCGCGGTCTGTTATCCAGTCGCCTGAAAGCGACGCAGTCGCAGGTTTTCGTCAGCGCCATCAGCGCTGAGCACGTTATGGACATGTCGGACAAAAATTCGAAGATGTTCCGCGTGGAAAAAGGTAAAATAACGGATTAACCCAAGATTAAATGAGCGAGAAACGTTGATGTCGAATTCTTATGACTCCTCCAGTATCAAAGTCCTGAAAGGGCTGGATGCGGTGCGTAAGCGCCCGGGTATGTATATCGGCGACACGGATGACGGCACCGGTCTGCACCACATGGTATTCGAGGTTGTGGATAACGCTATCGACGAAGCGCTCGCGGGTTACTGCAAAGATATCGTGGTGACCATCCACAGCGATAACTCCGTCTCCGTCCAGGATGACGGCCGCGGCATCCCGACCGGCATTCACCCGGAAGAGGGCGTCTCCGCAGCGGAAGTTATCATGACCGTCCTGCACGCTGGCGGTAAATTCGATGATAACTCCTATAAAGTCTCCGGCGGTCTGCACGGCGTAGGCGTCTCGGTGGTTAACGCCCTGTCGCAGAAGCTGGAGCTGGTTATCCAGCGCGATAACAAAGTGCACAAGCAGATGTATGAGCACGGTGTGCCGCAGGCGCCGCTGGCCGTGACCGGCGAGACCGACAAAACCGGCACCATGGTGCGTTTCTGGCCGAGCCTGGAAACCTTCACCAACGTCACCGAGTTTGAATACGATATCCTGGCGAAACGCCTGCGCGAACTGTCGTTCCTGAACTCCGGAGTCTCTATCCGCCTGCGCGATAAGCGCGACGGCAAAGAAGATCATTTCCACTACGAAGGCGGCATCAAGGCGTTCGTTGAGTATCTCAACAAGAACAAAACGCCGATCCACCCGAATATCTTCTATTTCTCTACTGAAAAAGACGGTATCGGCGTGGAAGTGGCCCTGCAGTGGAACGACGGCTTCCAGGAAAACATTTACTGCTTTACCAACAACATTCCGCAGCGTGACGGGGGGACTCACCTTGCCGGCTTCCGCGCGGCGATGACCCGTACCCTCAACGCCTACATGGACAAAGAGGGCTACAGCAAAAAAGCGAAAGTCAGCGCCACCGGCGACGACGCCCGTGAAGGCCTGATTGCCGTGGTATCGGTGAAAGTGCCGGATCCGAAATTCTCCTCGCAGACCAAAGACAAGCTGGTCTCCTCCGAGGTGAAATCGGCGGTTGAGCAGCAGATGAACGAACTGCTGAGCGAATACCTGCTGGAAAATCCGTCCGATGCGAAAATCGTGGTCGGCAAAATTATTGACGCCGCGCGCGCGCGCGAAGCCGCGCGTCGTGCCCGTGAGATGACCCGCCGTAAAGGCGCGCTGGATCTGGCTGGCCTGCCGGGCAAACTGGCGGACTGCCAGGAACGCGACCCGGCGCTCTCCGAACTGTACCTGGTGGAAGGGGACTCCGCGGGCGGCTCTGCGAAGCAGGGGCGTAACCGCAAGAATCAGGCGATCCTGCCGCTGAAGGGCAAAATCCTCAACGTTGAGAAAGCCCGCTTCGACAAGATGCTCTCTTCCCAGGAAGTGGCCACGCTGATCACCGCTCTGGGCTGCGGCATCGGCCGCGATGAGTACAACCCGGACAAACTGCGCTATCACAGCATCATCATCATGACCGATGCGGACGTCGACGGCTCGCACATTCGTACCCTGCTGTTGACCTTCTTCTATCGTCAGATGCCGGAGATCGTCGAGCGCGGCCATGTCTATATTGCTCAGCCGCCGCTGTACAAAGTGAAGAAAGGCAAGCAGGAACAGTATATTAAAGACGACGAAGCGATGGATCAGTATCAGATTGCCATCGCCCTCGACGGCGCCACCCTGCATACCAACGCCAATGCGCCAGCGCTGGCGGGCGAACCGCTGGAAAAACTGGTTGCTGAGTTTAACGCCACCCAGAAAATGATTGGCCGCATGGAGCGCCGCTTCCCGAAAGCGCTGCTGAAAGAGCTTATCTATCAGCCGACCCTGACCGAGGCCGATCTGGCGGACGAACAGAAGGTGACCCGCTGGGTGAACACACTGGTCTCCGAGCTGAATGAGAAAGAGCAGCACGGCAGCCAGTGGAAATTTGATCTCCATGAGAACAAAGAGCTGCAGCATTTTGAACCGGTTATTCGCGTTCGTACCCACGGCGTGGATACCGACTATCCGCTGGATAATGAGTTCATTATGGGGCCGGAATATCGCCGTATCTGTACCCTGGGCGAGAAACTGCGCGGCCTGATGGAAGAAGATGCTTACATCGAGCGCGGCGAACGCCGTCAGCCGGTAGCCAGCTTTGAGCAGGCTCTGGACTGGCTGGTGAAAGAGTCCCGTCGCGGCCTCTCTATCCAGCGCTATAAAGGTCTGGGCGAGATGAACCCGGATCAGCTGTGGGAGACCACCATGGATCCGGACAGCCGCCGTATGCTGCGCGTGACCGTCAAGGACGCGATTGCCGCCGACCAGCTGTTCACTACCCTGATGGGTGATGCCGTTGAACCGCGTCGCGCGTTTATCGAAGAGAACGCCCTGAAAGCGGCGAATATCGATATCTAAGCCGTGTGTTCCCCCGGCGCGAGTTTGACCGGGGTAACGGAATGTCTGAGCCCGGTCGCATAGCGCGACCGGGCTTTTCTTTGCCAGTAAAAGGGGAATCCTCTGCTGCGGTTCCATCCCCCTTTCTGGCCGACACTTTTACTGTTTTTTGAGCGGAATCGCGTTAGCATGAGGGAAGACTCATCTTACCCGGGGATCCTATGGCTATTAAACTGATTGCAATTGATATGGACGGCACGCTGCTGCTGCCCGATCACACTATCTCTCCCGCCGTTAAAAACGCCATTGCCGCCGCCCGTGAAAAAGGGGTGAACGTGGTGCTGACCACTGGCCGCCCTTACGCGGGTGTCCACAGCTATCTGAAAGAGCTGCATATGGAGCAGCCGGGTGATTACTGCATCACCTACAATGGCGCGCTGGTGCAGAAAGCCGGGGACGGCAGCACCGTCGCACAAACCGCGCTGAGCTATGACGACTATCGCTTCCTCGAACAGCTCTCCCGCGAAGTCGGCTCCCACTTCCACGCGCTCGATCGCAATACGCTGTATACCGCGAATCGCGATATCAGCTACTACACCGTGCATGAATCCTATGTGGCGACCATCCCGCTGGTGTTCTGCGAAGCGGAAAAGATGGACCCTGAGATCCAGCTGCTGAAGGTAATGATGATCGATGAGCCGGCGATCCTCGACAAGGCCATCGCCCGTATCCCGGCGGAAGTGAAAGAAAAGTACACCGTGCTGAAAAGCGCGCCTTACTTCCTCGAAATACTGGATAAACGCGTCAATAAAGGCACCGGCGTGAAGTCGCTGGCCGATGCGCTGGGTATCAAACCGGAAGAGATTATGGCGATTGGCGATCAGGAAAATGATATCGCGATGATTGAATTTGCCGGCGTCGGCGTGGCGATGGATAACGCCATTCCGGCGGTCAAAGAAGCGGCGAACTTCATTACCAAATCGAACCTCGATGATGGCGTCGCCTTCGCTATTGAAAAATACGTTTTAGCGTAAGCTTCCTTCAGGTCCGGCGTTCGTCGGGCCTGTCTTCTCTTTTTTCATGAACAGATGTTAATCCGCATTTAAATCCCTTATTCCGCACAGGGGATTCTATAAGCTACCCGCCCTCTTTTTTTGCAATTCAGAACTAACATCAGATTTTTCATGAATAAACGCCATTATTTGATGTTGGTTACGCTGCCATTCGCCTCTGTTCAGATTTGCGCGGCCGCGGAACCAACAACGCCGCTTGAGCCAGCGTATGCCTATCACGGCGCCGAGCCCGCGGATCTGCCGGCGCCAGAAAGTCGCCAGCCTGCGGCGACAGCATCGTCTTCGCTACTCCCTTTGCTAGGCGACGAGGCCAGAAAGCGTGGCTACGTCCTGCCGCTGCCGTTTGGCGTCAGCATTAACTATATGGATATGCGGCAGAATATTAATGTCGACAGCATTAGCTTCACCGGCCTGTCGCTGGACGGCCGCAATATCGATTGCGGTAAGGATCCTGTTTGCAAACGCGCCGTGAAGCACATTTTCGGAAATGGGCCGGTCTCGCTGGACAACGCCTTCCAGATTGGCGTCGGTAATACGCGGGAAAGCAGCAAAACCGAGACGCTCAAGCTGGATGCCTGGCTGCTGCCGTTTATGAATGTTTATGGTCTCGTCGGACACACCGAGGGGCACTCCATTTCGCAGATTGCCGTCGGGCTGAAGGGGCCGAACGGCAAAGTGGTGCCGATGCCGGGGATGCAGGACCTCGACTTTCGCCTCGATTTTAAAGGCACCACCTATGGGATGGGCACCACGCTGGTGGGCGGCATCGGCAACTGGTTTACCGTACTGGACGCTAACTACACCCAGACGCGCTTTGATATCCTCGACGGCAGCATCGATGCGTTTACCTTTTCGCCTCGCGTAGGCTATCGTTTCAATACGCCATCGGTCGATGCGCTACATCTCCCGGCCGGAAAGCTGAATCTATGGGTCGGCAGCATGTATCAGGACGTGCAGCAAGAGTTTAAGGGTAGCCTTAACGATCTCTCGATGCCGTCGCCGATGCTGCAAAACATGGTCAACCTGGCCAACCAGGACAATCATGGCCGCTTTGATGTGAAACAGCATCTGCAGTCGCCGTGGAACGTGCTGGTGGGAGCGCAGTATGAGCTGACGCAGAATTTTAATATCACCACGGAGTTTGGTTTTGCCGAGCGTAACAGCTTCTTTATCTCAGGCGAGTATCGCTTTTGAGCCGACCGCTTAACCCTGTTCTGTTGCTTCTGACATGGGCGCTATGCGCGCCGGTCCAGGCGCAGGCCATCAGCCGCGAGCAAATCGACGGCTGGCTGCAGCATCTCGGCGCCAGCGATGAATTCGACGCCAGCAAAGGCATTGACTGGGGCGTGATGCCCGGTCCGTTCTATACGCCGGAGCTGGGGCTGGGCATCGGCACTGCCGTCGTCGGTCTCTACCGTCCCGATCCGCAGGATACCACCAGCCAGAATTCCACGCTGACGCTCAGCGGCTACGCCAGCTCCACCGGCGCCTTCGGCCTTAGCGTGAAAAACTACGCTTTTTTTGACCACGACCGATGGCGAATTTTTGTTGATGGATCGATGGCCAACACCCCGACGTATTTCTGGGGACAAGGCTTTCATGCCGGTGATAAAGACAACGAAAAAGAGAAATATACCGCCCAGGTGCTGACCCTGCGCCCGACGGTCTACCGGCAGCTTATCGACAATGTTTATCTCGGCGCCGGATGGTCGCTGGCGGCGCAGAATGCCGATGAGATGGACCATAACGATCTGCCGAAAATTGAAAATACCCCGCAGGGGCCGTCGGTATTCAGCTCGGGCGCCAGCGTCGCGCTCAACTGGGACGATCGCGACTTCGTCCCCAATCCGCGCCGGGGTCAGTATGCCAACTTCCGTTACACCCACTATGCGCCCGGCTTAGGCAGCGATACCCGCTTTGACGAATTTCAGCTGCACTATAGCCATTATCATGCCCTCAGCGAGAAGAGCGTCCTCGCCTGGGAGGCCGATGGCGCTTTCACCCAGGGCGATGTGCCGTGGAGCATGATGCCCCTGCTGGGCAGCGATGAGCGGATGCGCGGCTACTATCAGGGGCGTTATCGCGATAAAAACGTCGTTAGCAGCCAACTGGAATACCGCCGGCAGCTCACCTGGCGACACGGGATTGTGGCCTGGGCCGGGGCGGGAACCATGGGGCCATCCATGGATTCCCTGAATGACGGACGCTGGCTGCCTTCGGCGGGCGTCGGCTACCGCTTTGAATTCAAACCTCGCGTTAACGTTCGCCTCGACTACGGTATCGGCAAAGGCAGCAGCGGCTTTTACTTCCAGGTCGGCGAAGCGTTTTAACGCGTCCTCCCCTTCTTTTTCTCTCTTATCGCCTCTTGCCAGAGCTGCTGCGTTTTAATTTTCATGGATTGTTCTTTTTGTGATCCAAATTGTAGTACAACACAATAATATTGTACTACAGTACACTCATGTTGATAACGTACAGCATCACGTTAGTAGTACAAACATGAGGCGAAATTCAGCAGCGACGGTAAAGTAGAGCAGTACACATAGAGCACAAGGACTCTCCATGACTCTCAATAAGACCGATCGCATTGTGATCTCGCTGGGCAGACAAATCGTCAGCGGTAAATACGTTCCCGGTTCGGCGCTTCCGGCCGAAGCGGAACTCTGTGAGGAGTTTGAAACCTCGCGCAACATCATCCGCGAAGTGTTTCGTTCCCTGATGGCGAAGCGGCTGATTGAAATGAAGCGCTATCGCGGCGCGTTTGTCGCCTCCAGAAACCAGTGGAACTACCTCGATACCGAGGTGCTGCAGTGGGTACTGGAAAATGACTATGACCCGCGTCTTATCAGCGCCATGAGTGAAGTGCGCAACCTGGTTGAACCCGCCATCGCACGTTGGGCGGCGGAACGCGCCACCTCAAGCGATCTGGCGGAAATCGAGTCGGCGCTGAATGACATGATTGCTAATAACCAAAACCGGGATGCCTTTAACGAAGCGGATATTCGCTACCACGAGGCGGTGCTGCAGTCAGTACATAATCCGGTTTTGCAGCAGCTTAGCGTGGCGATCAGTTCGCTGCAGCGGGCGGTATTTGAACGGACCTGGATGGGCGATGAAGGCAACATGCCGAAAACGCTCCAGGAACATAAAGCGCTATTTGACGCCATTCGGCATCAGGATAGCGACGCGGCAGAGCAGGCGGCGTTGACGATGATCGCCAGCTCGACACGAAGGCTCAAGGAAATCACATGACGGCTCGCTACATCGCAATAGATTGGGGATCGACGAATTTACGCGCCTGGCTGTACCAGGGCGAAGAATGCCTGGAAAGCAGGCAATCTGAAGCAGGCGTAACGCGCCTGAATGGTCGATCTCCCGCTGCGGTGTTAGCGGAAATCACACAATACTGGCGCGATGGCGCCACACCGGTGGTGATGGCAGGTATGGTCGGTAGCAACGTGGGCTGGAAAATTGCCCCTTATTTGCCGCTTCCTGCCGCTTTCTCGGATATTGGCCAGCAGTTAACTGCCGTTGGCGACAATATCTGGATAATTCCCGGCCTTTGCGTTTCCCGTGACGATAACCATAACGTCATGCGCGGGGAAGAAACGCAACTGCTGGGCGCACGCGCCTTAGCCCCTTCGTCTGTCTATGTGATGCCAGGAACCCACTGCAAATGGGTACTGGCCGATCGCCTGCAAATTCACGATTTTCGTACCGTTTTGACCGGTGAGTTGCATCATCTGTTGCTTCAGCACTCGCTGGTGGGCGCCGGCTTGCCGCCGCAGGAAACGTCCGCCGACGCATTCGCGGCCGGTCTGCAGCGCGGTATCAACAACCCCGCCGTCCTGCCGCAGCTGTTTGAAGTGCGCGCTTCGCACGTGCTGGGCGCGTTGCCTCGCGAGCAGGTTAGCGAATTTCTTTCCGGCCTGCTGATTGGCGCTGAAGTTGCCACCCTCAGCGCCACGTTCGCCGGAGAGCAGGCGATTACCCTCGTCGCCGGGTCATCGTTAACGTCCCGCTATCAGCAGGCATTCCGCGCCATTGGCCGCGAAGTCACTGCGGTTGCGGGCGATACGGCATTTCAGACAGGAATAAGGAGCATCGCTTATGCAGTGGCAAACTAACCTTCCGCTTATCGCTATTCTGCGCGGTATTACGCCAGACGAGGCGCTGGCTCACGTTGGCGCCGTTATCGACGCCGGTTTCGACGCGGTCGAAATCCCGCTGAACTCGCCGCAGTGGGAGAAAAGTATTCCGCAGGTCGTCGACGCTTACGGCGAGCAGGCGCTTATCGGCGCGGGCACCGTGCTACAACCGGAGCAGGTCGATCGGCTGGCGGCCATGGGCTGTCGGCTGATTGTGACGCCAAACATTCAACCGGAAGTGATCCGGCGAGCGGTGGGTTACGGCATGACCGTATGTCCAGGCTGCGCCACCGCCAGCGAAGCTTTCAGCGCGCTCGATGCCGGCGCGCAGGCGCTGAAAATTTTCCCGTCATCGGCTTTTGGCCCGGATTACATCAAAGCGTTGAAAGCCGTGCTGCCGCCCGAGGTTCCGGTCTTTGCCGTCGGCGGCGTGACGCCGGAAAACCTGGCGCAGTGGATTAAAGCCGGCTGTGTGGGGGCTGGGCTGGGGAGCGATCTCTATCGTGCCGGCCAGTCGGTTGAACGTACCGCGCAGCAGGCAGCCGCATTCGTAAAAGCGTATCGAGAGGCAGTGAAATGAAAATAACCAATATCACCACGTACCGTTTACCTCCGCGTTGGATGTTCCTGAAGATTGAAACCGATGAAGGCATCGTCGGCTGGGGCGAACCGGTGATTGAAGGGCGCGCCCGAACGGTGGAAGCCGCCGTTCATGAATTTGGCGATTATCTGATTGGTCAGGATCCGGCGCGGATTAATGACCTGTGGCAGGTGATGTACCGCGGCGGCTTTTATCGCGGCGGTCCGATTATGATGAGCGCCATCGCCGGTATTGACCAGGCGTTATGGGATATTAAAGGTAAGGTCCTGAATGCCCCGGTCTGGCAACTGATGGGCGGGCTGGTGCGCGACAAAATTAAAGCCTACAGCTGGGTGGGCGGCGACCGCCCCGCCGAAGTGATTGACGGGATTAAGAAGCTGCGCGGCATTGGTTTCGATACCTTTAAATTAAACGGCTGCGAAGAGATGGGCATCATTGATAATTCCCGCGCGGTTGATGCGGCGGTGAATACCGTGGCGCAAATCCGCGAAGCGTTTGGCAATGAAATTGAGTTTGGCCTCGATTTTCATGGTCGGGTAAGCGCGCCGATGGCCAAAGTATTAATTAAAGAGCTGGAACCGTATCGCCCATTATTTATTGAGGAGCCGGTATTAGCCGAGCAGGCGGAATATTATCCGCGGCTGGCGGCGCAAACCCATATTCCTATTGCCGCCGGCGAACGTATGTTTTCGCGTTTTGAATTTAAACGGGTCCTTGAAGCGGGCGGGGTGGCTATTTTACAACCCGATCTGTCGCACGCAGGCGGTATTACCGAATGCTATAAAATTGCCGGCATGGCGGAAGCCTATGACGTTGGGCTGGCGCCACACTGTCCGCTGGGGCCGATCGCACTGGCAGCCTGTCTGCACGTTGATTTCGTTTCGCATAACGCGGTCTTCCAGGAGCAGAGCATGGGGATCCACTACAACAAAGGCGCCGAACTGCTTGATTTTGTGAAAAACAAAGAAGATTTCAATATGGAAGGCGGCTTCTTTAAACCATTGACGAAGCCGGGGCTGGGCGTGGAAATTGATGAGGCCCGCGTGATTGAGTTAAGTAAAAACGCGCCGGACTGGCGAAACCCGTTGTGGCGGTATGAGGATGGCTCTGTCGCCGAATGGTAAATGCGCGTCATACTGCGCGCTGGTGATGCGTTGGCTGCATTTTCTTACCCTGGTCACATACGATTGTATGCTCCCAGGGATGCGAAAATTTGCCGCCTTTCCCTAGCACAAATTATTTAGCGCATCGCAACATAGTTATTAATACAAAACAAAAACACCCTCTGTAAATTACCGGGCATGGTGAGCGGCTTCGCTATGCCCAAAATCTGGAGACAGATTGCGATGGATATTTCAGTTACCGCTGTAAAAACCGGGCGTCGCCGTTATCTGACGCTCATCATGATCTTTATTACCGTGGTTATTTGTTATGTTGACCGCGCCAACCTCGCCGTCGCCTCGGCGCATATTCAGGAGGAGTTTGGTATTAGCAAAGCGGAAATGGGCTACGTATTTTCCGCCTTTGCCTGGCTGTATACCCTCTGCCAGATCCCGGGCGGTTGGTTCCTTGACCGCGTGGGGTCCCGGCTTACCTACTTTATCGCCATCTTTGGCTGGTCTGTAGCCACGTTGCTACAAGGCTTCGCCACCGGCTTAATGTCGCTCATAGGCCTGCGCGCTATCACCGGGATCTTCGAAGCACCAGCCTTTCCAACCAATAACCGCATGGTGACCAGCTGGTTCCCGGAGCATGAACGCGCCTCCGCCGTCGGGTTTTATACCTCGGGGCAATTTGTTGGCCTGGCTTTCTTAACGCCGCTGCTGATTTGGATCCAGGAGCTATTGAGCTGGCACTGGGTGTTTATTGTTACCGGCGGTATCGGCATTATCTGGTCGCTGATCTGGTTCAAGGTTTATCAACCGCCGCGGCTGACCAAAAGCATCAGCAAAGCCGAACTCGACTATATTCGCGACGGCGGCGGCCTGGTGGATGGCGATGCGCCGGTGAAGAAAGAGGCGCGTCAACCGTTATCGAAAGCGGACTGGAAGCTGGTCTTTCATCGCAAGCTGGTCGGTGTTTACCTTGGGCAGTTTGCGGTAACCTCGACGCTGTGGTTCTTCCTGACCTGGTTCCCGAACTACTTAACCCAGGAAAAAGGCATTACCGCGCTGAAGGCCGGTTTTATGACCACGGTGCCCTTCCTCGCTGCGTTTTTTGGCGTCCTGCTCTCTGGTTGGCTGGCGGATATACTGGTGAAAAAAGGCTATTCGCTGGGCGTGGCGCGTAAAACGCCGATCATCTGCGGACTGCTGATCTCCACTTGCATCATGGGGGCGAACTACACCAACGACCCGGTATGGATTATGGCGCTGATGGCGCTGGCATTCTTCGGTAACGGTTTTGCCTCCATTACCTGGTCGCTGGTCTCATCCCTGGCGCCGATGCGCCTGATCGGTCTAACCGGAGGCGTGTTTAACTTTGTTGGCGGCCTGGGGGGCATCACCGTACCGCTAGTGATTGGCTATCTGGCGCAGGATTACGGCTTTGGCCCGGCGTTGGTCTATATCTCCGTGGTGGCGCTGATAGGCGCGCTGTCTTATATCCTGCTGGTCGGCGATGTGAAACGTGTAGGCTAAATTTTTGCGATACGCTACCCTGATGCGTAAGTCTCGCATCAGGGTATCGTTATGAAACAAGTCACTTTTGCTCCCCGTCATCATCAGCTTACCAATGTTAATACCTGGACCCCCGACAGTCAGTGGCTGGTGTTCGACGTCCGCCCGTCCGGTGCGTCGTTCACCGGCGAGACCATTGAGCGAGTGAACGTAAACAGCGGCGCGGTGGAGACCATTTATCGTGCCACGCAAGGCGCGCACGTGGGCGTGGTGACCGTGCATCCAACCCAGGAGCGCTACGTGTTCATTCACGGCCCCGAGCGGCCGGATGCGCAATGGCAGTATGATTTTCATCACCGCCGCGGGGTGGTGGCCTTTCAGGATACCGTCGAGAATCTGGACGCCATGGACATCACTGCCCCTTACACCCCCGGGGCGCTGCGCGGCGGCAGCCACGTCCATGTCTATAGCCCCAACGGCCAGCTGGTCAGTTTTACCTACAACGATCATGTGCTGCACGAGCGCGACCCGGCGCTGGATCTGCGCAACGTCGGCGTGGCCGCGCCGTATGGACCCGTGACGCCGCCGGGCCACCATCCGCGCGAATACGGCGGCAGCCACTGGTGCGTGCTGGTGAGCCGCACGACGCCGACTCCCGCGCCGGGCAGCGATGAGATTAATCGCGCCTATGAAGAGGGCTGGGTGGGGAACCATGCGCTGGCGTTTATTGGCGATACGCTGGCGGAAAACGGCGACAAAGTCCCGGAGCTGTTTATTGTCGATCTGCCGCAGGATGAAGCCAGCTGGAAGCAGCCCGGCGGGGAGCCGCTGGCCGGTACCGCAACCACGATGCCCGCGCCGCCGGCGGGCGTCAGTCAGCGTCGTTTGACCTTCACCCACCATCGCCGTTATCCGGGGCTGGTGAACATTCCACGTCACTGGGTGCGCGCCAATCCACAGGCTACGAGCATCGCCTTCCTGATGCGCGACGACGCCGGTGTGGTGCAGCTGTGGCTGATTTCCCCACAGGGGGGCGAGCCGTGGCAGTTGACGCATCACACGTCGGGTATCCAGTCGGCGTTTAACTGGCATCCGTCGGGAGAGTGGCTGGGCTTTGTACTGGAGGGGCGGATTGCCTGCTGTCATGCCGGCACAGGCGATATCACCTTTTTAACCGAGGCGCATGCTCATGCGCCCTCGGCGGACGCGATCGTCTTTTCGCCAGACGGTAAACAGATTGCCTGGATGGAGGAGGTGGACGGTTATCGCCAGCTGTGGGTCACGCAGACCGGGCGATAACTTACTGGGCAGGCATCGGCGCTGGCGGGATCACCGAGTTGGTCGCCAGCGTGGCCTTCTCGCTCTTTTCGACCCGAGATTTGATTGAGCTGTCGGTGCGGAACATATCCCACGGCAGCAGCAGGGTATCCATGACGGCGGTGAACGGCATGTCCAGCGCCACCAGCGATTTCACACCCCAGTTGGTATTGTTGTCCCCCAGCGTTTGCGCACTGGATCGCGTGCCCGGATAGGTTCCCTCTTTGCCACCGGTATGTGACATTACGCTGGAGCAACCGCTCAGGCTTATTATCCCGCTGAACAGGACCAGCTTTAACAGTCGTCTGCTTTTCATTGTTCTTCCATCGTCGTTTCGGGCGTTGAGATAACCTTTTAGCGGTTATATCGGGCCATCCCGTGAATGCATAGCGTTATTGCGCCGCACTGTGGCGGGCATCGCACTTTGCTTTTTGTGCTCCTCCCCCCAGTCTAAGCAATCATCGGCAAACTGCAAAAAAAAACGCCCTCAATCCCTTGAAAAGCACGGGGAGAAACCCATTTTATAGGTGTAACCCACTGAGAATACGCCTGAGGGGTATTCCGGATTACCGCGGCCTGTCCACGATGGAAGGTCATTTGATTCTCGCTGATTTTCAGGAGCTATTTATTATGCGTAACTTCGATCTCTCCCCGCTTTATCGTTCAGCCATTGGTTTCGACCGCCTGTTTAACCTGCTGGAAAACAATCAAAGCCAGAGCAATGGCGGCTACCCTCCGTATAACGTCGAGCTGGTAGACGAAAACCACTATCGCATCGCTATCGCGGTGGCTGGCTTTGCTGAAAGCGAGCTGGAGATCACCGCCCAGGACAATCTGCTGATCGTCAAAGGCGCCCACGCTGCCGAGCAGAAAGAGCGGACCTACCTGTATCAGGGGATCGCCGAGCGTAACTTCGAGCGCAAATTCCAGCTGGCGGAAAACATTCATGTCCGCGGCGCCAACCTGGTAAACGGTCTGCTGTATATCGATCTGGAACGGGTGATCCCGGAAGCGAACAAGCCGCGCCGTATCGAAATCAACTAATTGTCCCTCTCAGGCCGCATGGCGGCCTGATGTAACAACCTGCTCGCCGTCAGGGAGCATATGCGAATTCGCGCAATTCGCAGATATTCACTCGCTTCACAGAAGGAGAAAACAGTATGCGTAACTACGATTTATCCCCCCTGCTGCGTCAATGGATCGGTTTTGACAAACTGGCCAGCGCCCTGCAAACCGCCGGTGAAAGCCAGAGCTTCCCGCCCTATAACATCGAAAAAAGCGACGATAACCACTACCGCATCACCCTTGCGCTGGCCGGTTTCCGTCAGGAAGATCTGGATATTCAGCTGGAAGGCACCCGCCTGGTGGTAAAAGGCACGCCGCAGCAGCCGGAAAAAGAGACCACCTGGCTGCACCAGGGGCTGGTGAGCCAGGCCTTCAGCCTGAGCTTCACCCTCGCCGACAACATGGAGGTCTCTGGCGCGACCTTCACCAACGGTCTGCTGCATATCGATCTGACCCGCCATGAGCCTGAGCAGATCGCCCCGCAGCGCATCGCCATCAGCGAACGACCGGCGTTAAATAGCTAATAAAGCAACCTATTGATAAAGCCCCGATTTTCGGGGCTTTTTTGTGCCGGTCTGTTTGCTGGTATTGTGCGCCAGGCTGCATACAACCCGTCTGGCAGCGGTCATAATCCCTGTTAATAATAATGTTATTCACAGGGACGATACCATGAGTGAGATAGCATTGACGGTCAGCGTACTGGCGCTGGTGGCGGTGATTGGGCTGTGGATCGGCAATGTCAAAATCCGCGGCGTCGGCTTTGGTATTGGCGGCGTGTTGTTTGGCGGCATTATCGTCGGCCACTTTGTCGATCAGGCGGGAGTCGCCCTCAGCAGCCCGATGCTGCATTTTATTCAGGAATTCGGCTTGATCCTGTTTGTCTACACCATCGGTATCCAGGTGGGGCCGGGCTTTTTCGCCTCGCTGCGGGTCTCAGGCCTGCGGCTCAATCTTTTCGCTATCCTGATCGTGATTCTTGGCGGCCTGGTCACGGCGGTGCTGCATAAACTGTTCAATATTCCTCTCCCGGTGGTGCTTGGCATCTTCTCCGGCGCGGTGACCAACACGCCGGCGCTGGGGGCCGGGCAGCAAATCCTGCGCGATCTCGGGGTGCCGTTCGAGGTGGTCGATCAGATGGGGATGAGCTATGCGATGGCGTATCCGTTCGGCATCTGCGGCATTCTGCTGACCATGTGGCTGGTGCGCCTGTTCTTTCGCATCAATGTCGAGAAAGAGGCCCAGCAATTTGAGGAGAGTAGCGGCAACGGCCATGCCCATTTGCACACCATCAATGTGCGGGTGGAGAACCCTAACCTCAACCAGATGGCGATTCAGGATGTGCCGATGCTCAACAGCGACAATATCGTCTGTTCGCGACTGAAGCGCGGTGAGCTGCTAATGGTGCCTGCGCCGGGCACCCTTATCCAGGCCGGCGATCTGCTGCACCTGGTGGGGCGGCCGGAGGATCTGCATAATGCGCAACTGGTGATCGGCCAGGAGGTGGCCACCTCGCTGTCGACGCGCGGCACCGACCTGAAGGTAGAGCGTGTGGTGGTGACTAACGAGAAAGTGCTGGGGAAGAAAATACGCGATCTGCACGTCAAACAGCGCTATGACGTCGTGATCTCCCGGCTTAATCGCGCTGGCGTCGAGCTGGTGGCCAGCAGCAGCGCCAGCCTGCAGTTTGGCGATATTCTCAACCTGGTCGGCCGTCCGGAGGCGATTGACGCCGTGGCCGCCGAGCTGGGTAACGCCCAGCAGAAGCTGCAGCAGGTTCAGATGCTGCCGGTATTTATCGGCATCGGCCTCGGGGTACTGCTGGGATCTATCCCGTTGTTTATTCCCGGCTTCCCCGCCGCCCTGAAGCTCGGGCTGGCCGGGGGGCCGCTGATTATGGCGCTGATTCTCGGGCGCATCGGGAGCATCGGCAAGCTGTACTGGTTTATGCCGCCGAGCGCCAACCTGGCGCTGCGCGAGCTGGGGATCGTGCTGTTTCTGGCGGTGGTCGGGCTGAAATCGGGGGGCGACTTTGTGGCGACCCTGACCCAGGGCGATGGCCTGAGCTGGATCGGTTACGGCATTTTCATCACCGCCATCCCGCTGCTGACGGTAGGCATTCTCGCGCGCATGCTGGCGAAAATGAACTATCTGACGCTGTGCGGCATGCTGGCCGGCTCGATGACCGACCCGCCGGCGCTGGCCTTCGCCAACAATCTGCACGCCACCAGCGGCGCGGCGGCGCTCTCTTACGCTACCGTCTATCCGCTGGTGATGTTCCTGCGGATTATCACCCCGCAGCTACTCGCCGTGCTGTTCTGGGGGCTGAGCTAGCGGGCTGTGCGCCTGGACGCGGCGCAGATGGTAGTCCACCTGATACTCGCTGGCGTTGCGGAACATGACCGAATAGTTAAGAAACTCGCCGCTGTCGCTGTAGGAAAGGGAGGTAATCCGCAGCAGCGGCGTCTGCTCCGGAACGTTCATTGAGCGCGCCAGCTGCCTGTCCGCCAGCACCGGCGTCAGGGTCTCATAGTTCCCGCTGATGATGATCCCGCACTCCTTCTCAATATAATCAAATTTCGATCCCTCCAGATGGCTCAGCGACAGGTTACGGAACAGCTTCACCGGCATATAGCTATCCTCCAGCATCAGCGGCTTGCCGTCGACGAAGCGCACCCGCCGCGAGAAGTAGATCCGTTCATCAATTTTAATTCGCAGCAGGCTGGCGATGGCCGGCGGGGCAGGCATCACTTCGAAGGCCAGCACCTGGCTTACCACCTCTTTACCCTGCTTGCGCAGCACTTCCGCCAGGCCGGTGAGATTGCTGGTTTCATGATGGACGTCTTTACGCGCCACGTAGGTCCCCGAGCCGTGGCGACGGACCACCAACCCCCAGTCCACCAGCAGGTCGATGGCTTTGCGGATGGTCATGCGCGCCACCCCGAACTCCTCGGCCAGTTTTTTCTCTCCCGGCAGCGGGCTGCCGATGGAGAAGTCGGCAGAATTCAGCCGCAGCCGCAGGCGGTCAGCAATGGATTTGTAGATCACCAGTAGTCCTCTTGTACAGGAAAGAGCGAGGTTATTTTCTTCACCTGTTATTAAAAAATAAGTTTTAAGACAGCAGGTTATTATCCATTCATTAGATCGATTTCATCCTTTGGCTTATCGATATCTAACTTTTGTTAACGAAGTAGACAACTTTGGCCAAATTAAAACCATGAAAGCGATCACGAATCGCAACGGCGCGGCATGTTGTTGGACGGGCAAATTCCTATTCTCGAGTGAGGCCGGTAATCAAGAAAAAGAAGGCCATTCACCCTACGAGTTGTTACATGAGGATTTCCCAATGCTCAGTCAAATACAACGCTTTGGCGGCGCCATGTTTACCCCGGTTTTATTGTTTCCTTTCGCCGGGATCGTGGTCGGTATCGCCATTATGTTGCGCAACCCGATGTTCGTCGGCGAAGCGCTGACCGCACCCGACAGCCTGTTTGCACAGATCGTTCGCATCATCGAAGAGGGCGGCTGGACCGTCTTTCGTAATATGCCGCTGATTTTCGCCGTCGGCTTGCCGATTGGCCTGGCGAAGCAGGCCCAGGGCCGGGCCTGTCTGGCGGTACTGGTGAGCTTTCTCACCTGGAACTACTTTATTAACGCCATGGGGATGACCTGGGGCCACTTCTTCGGCGTCGACTTTTCCGTTGAACCCACGGCCGGCAGCGGCCTGACGATGATTGCCGGGATTAAAACCCTCGACACCAGCATTATCGGGGCGATCGTCATCTCCGGCCTGGTGACGGCCCTGCATAATCGCTATTTCGATAAACCCCTGCCGGTGTTCCTCGGCATCTTCCAGGGCTCATCGTTTGTGGTCATTGTCGCCTTCCTCGCGATGATCCCCTGCGCCTGGCTGACGCTGCTCGGCTGGCCAAAAGTCCAGCTGGGTATTGAATCGCTACAGGCCTTCCTGCGCTCTGCCGGCGCGCTCGGGGTGTGGGTCTACATCTTCCTTGAGCGCATTCTGATCCCCACCGGTCTGCATCACTTCGTCTATGGCCCGTTCATCTTTGGCCCGGCGGTAGTGGAGGGCGGACTGCAGGTCTACTGGGCAGAGCATCTGCAGGCGTTCAGCCAGAGTACGGAACCGCTGAAGACGCTGTTCCCGGAGGGCGGCTTTGCCCTGCACGGTAACTCGAAAGTGTTTGGTTCGGTGGGCATTGCGCTGGCGCTTTACTTCACCGCCGCGCCGGAAAATCGCGTCAAGGTCGCCGGCCTGCTGATCCCCGCCACGTTGACCGCGATGCTGGTCGGGATCACCGAGCCGCTGGAGTTCACCTTCCTGTTCATCTCGCCGCTGCTGTTCGCCGTCCACGCGGTGCTGGCGGCGTCCATGGCGACGGTGATGTACATCTGCGGGGTGGTGGGCAATTTCGGCGGCGGCCTGCTCGACCAGTTCTTGCCGCAAAACTGGATCCCGATGTTCCATCACCACGCCTCGATGATGTTCATTCAGATAGGTATTGGTCTCTGTTTCACCGCCCTCTACTTCGTGGTCTTCCGCACCCTGATCCTGCGTCTGAACCTGAAGACGCCGGGCCGGGAAGAGAGCGAAATCAAGCTCTACAGCAAGGCTGATTATCAGGCGGCGCGGGGTAAAACCACGGCGGCAGCCGCGCCAGAGACCCGGCTGGGCCAGGCCGCTGGCTTTCTGCAGGCCCTCGGCGGCGCCAGCAACATTGAAAGTATCAATAACTGCGCCACCCGACTGCGCATCGCGCTGGTCGATATGGCGAAAACGCAAAGTGACGACGTCTTTAAAGCGCTGGGAGCCCACGGGGTAGTACGCCGCGGCAACGGGATTCAGGTCATCGTCGGCCTGCACGTTCCCCAGGTACGCGACCAGCTGGAAAACCTGATGAAAGATTCTCTTTCGACCGAACATACCACCATGACGGAGGCAGTATCATGAAAAAATTCTCAGTTGTTATCGCAGGCGGCGGCAGCACCTTCACCCCGGGCATTGTCCTGATGCTGCTGGCAAACCAGGATCGTTTTCCGCTGCGGTCGCTGAAATTTTACGACAACGACGGGGCGCGGCAGGAGACCATCGCCGAGGCGTGCAAAGTGATCCTCAAAGAGCAGGCGCCGGAGATTGAATTCAGCTATACCACCGATCCGCAGGCGGCGTTTACCGATGTTGATTTCGTCATGGCGCATATCCGCGTCGGGAAATATCCGATGCGTGAACAGGATGAGAAAATCCCGCTGCGCCACGGCGTGCTGGGCCAGGAGACCTGCGGACCGGGCGGGATCGCCTACGGTATGCGCTCTATCGGCGGCGTGCTGGAGCTGGTGGATTATATGGAAAAATATTCGCCGAACGCCTGGATGCTTAACTACTCCAACCCGGCGGCGATTGTGGCGGAAGCCACCCGTCGTCTGCGGCCGAACGCCAAAATTCTCAACATCTGCGATATGCCGATCGGCATTGAAGGGCGGATGGCGCAGATTGTCGGCCTCAAAGACCGTAAACAGATGCGCGTGCGCTACTACGGCCTCAACCACTTCGGCTGGTGGACTTCGATTGAGGATCTCGACGGCAACGATTTGATGCCGAAACTGCGCGAATATGTGGCGAAATACGGCTATGTGCCGCCTTCTAACGACCCGCACACCGAGGCAAGCTGGAACGACACCTTTGCCAAAGCGAAAGATGTGCAGGCGCTGGATCCGCAGACCATGCCGAATACCTACCTGAAATATTACCTGTTCCCGGACTACGTGGTGGCCCACTCCAACCCGGAACGCACCCGCGCCAATGAGGTGATGGATCATCGTGAGAAAAACGTCTTCAGCGCCTGCCGGGCGATTATTGCCGCCGGGAAATCCTCCGCAGGCGATCTGGAGATTGACGAGCACGCGTCGTATATCGTCGATCTGGCGACGGCCATCGCCTTTAACACGCAGGAAAGGATGCTGCTGATTGTGCCGAACAATGGCGCGATCCATAACTTTGACGCCGACGCGATGGTGGAAATTCCTTGCCTGGTGGGCCACAACGGGCCGGAGCCGCTGACGGTCGGCGACATCCCGCACTTCCAGAAAGGGATGATGAGCCAGCAGGTGGCGGTGGAAAAACTGGTGGTCGATGCCTGGGAACAACGCTCTTACCACAAGCTGTGGCAGGCGATTACCCTGTCGAAAACCGTGCCGAGCGCCTCGGTGGCGAAAGCGATCCTCGACGACCTGATTGCCGCCAATAAGGATTACTGGCCGGAGCTGCATTAATCCCCGCCGTTGACCGGCGCCCTGCGGGGCGCCGATGCTTCTCCCCGGTTCCTGATTTACGCTATGCTGAAGCCTGCTGCGCGATGAACAAGGAACCGTCATGAAAATCTCCCGCCTCGGCGAAGCGCCTGATTACCGCTTTTCGCTGGCTAACGAACGCACCTTTCTGGCGTGGATCCGCACGGCGCTCGGTTTTCTTGCCGCTGGCGTCGGTCTTGACCAGCTGGCGCCAGACTTTGCCACGCCGCTGATCCGTGAAATTCTCGCCCTGCTGCTATGCCTGTTTGCCGGCGGCATGGCCATCTATGGCTATCTGCGCTGGCTGAACAACGAGAAGGCGATGCGCCTGAAGCAGGATCTCCCCTATACCCGGACGCTGCTGGTGATTAGCATCCTGCTGCTGGCGGTGGTGGTCGCGGTGATGTTGCTGGTGCTGTATGGCGGATAAACGCCGGGCGCGGCGGGAAAGCGACCCGGGGCTACAGCCAGAGCGCACCTCCCTGGCCTGGTTTCGCACCCTGCTGGGCTATGGCGCGCTGATGGCGCTGGCGATTAAGCACAGCTGGCACCGCGCCGGACTGCCGTTCTGGCTGTCGATCGGCGTGCTGGCGATAGTGGCGGGGATCCTTTGGGGCTATACCCGCCGTCGTCATCTGATGGACGTCGACGACAGCGATTTTTTACAGCCGCGGGCGGTTCGTGACAAATTTTTGATCGCACTCGCAGTACTTTCTCTGGCATTCCTGTTTGCTGTTACTCACCTTCAACAGATAGTTTCATTCATTAGGGATATGTCATGACAGGATGTCCGGCGAATTTGCCTCTCACTCATGCCCCCGGCCAGCAACATGACACTCCCTTTCAGGCGGTAGTGGTCGAGGCGGAGCATTGCCGCCAGCCGCAGGCGTTCTATGCGCAGCTGCGTCAACAGGGGCTTACGGCTATCCATTTTATTCCGCAGCTGGCGGCTGGCGACGCCGCGCTGTGGGGAGAGTTTCTCTGCGCGGTCTTTCACCGCTGGGTGCGGGAAGATATTGGCCGTATCAATATTTTGCTGTTCAGCGAGACGCTGAGCGCCTGGTGCGGCGAGTTGATAACGCAGGCGGGCGCGCCGGCGGCCAACAGCGCCTGCTACGGCTGTCCGTGGCTACGCCTGTGCCGCTGCGGCGAACAGGAAGACCCGCTGTGCGCGGGTTATCGGCAGTTCTACGATCTCAGCGGGCCCTATATGCGAGTGATGCGGGACCTGCGCCGACAGCAGCGGCCGCCAGAGGCGTTGATGCCGCTGCTGCGCTGAAGATTAGCGCCCCTTCGCCAGATACTGCGCCATCTCCTCTTCCGGCACCATTCCGCCGCCGGTGGCCCACACCAGGTGGGTCGCCTGCTGCAGCTGTTGCTCACTCAGCCCCTGCAGCTGATGGTACGCTTTGCTGGCGCAGACGCGCTGCGGCCCGGCCATCCCGGCCAGCGCAGAGGGCTCAAGGCGGATATTTTCCGCTGTCGCCAGCCAGCCCAACATGTCATACATCGTCTGGTCATCAAGGGTATAGAACCCGTCGAGCAGGCGCTCCATTGCCCGGCCAACGAAGCCGGACGCCCGGCCGACCGCCAGACCGTCGGCGGCGGTCAGGTTATCAATGCCTAAATCCTGCACCGCTATCTGGTCATGAAGCCCGGTGTAGACGCCGAGCAGCATGCAGGGAGAGTGGGTCGGTTCGGCGAACAGGCAGTGAACGTGGTCGCCAAAGGCCAGCTTGAGGCCAAACGCCACGCCGCCGGGGCCGCCGCCGACGCCGCACGGCAGGTAGACGAACAGCGGATGGTCGGCATCGACCACCCGTCCGGCTTTGGCGAACTGCGCCTTCAGGCGCTCGCCGGCCACGGCATAGCCGAGGAACAGCGTGCGCGAATTTTCATCGTCGATGAAAAAGCAGTTCGGGTCGGATTCCGCCGCCTTGCGTCCCTGTTCGACCGCCACGCCGTAGTCCTCTTCATACTCCACCACCGTCACGCCGTGGCTGCGCAGTTTGGCCTTTTTCCACGCCCGGGCGTCCGCGGACATATGCACGGTAACCTTAAAGCCGATGCGGGCGCTCATGATGCCGATCGACATCCCGAGGTTGCCGGTTGAGCCGACGGCGATGCTGTACTGGCGGAAGAACTGTTTAAACTCCGGCGTCAGCAATTTGCGATAATCATCTGCGGTAGTCAGCAGCCCGGCCTCGAGCGCCAGCTTTTCCGCATGGGTCAGCACTTCATAAATGCCGCCGCGCGCTTTGATCGAGCCGGAGATCGGCAGATGGCTGTCTTTTTTCAGCAGCAGTTCGCCGCCAATCGGCTGGCCGAATTTTTGCTCGAGGCGGTGCTTCATTGCCGGAATGGCGACCACTTCCGATTCGATGATCCCACCGCTGATGGCCGTTTCCGGGAAGGCTTCCGCCAGATAGGGCGCGAAGCGCTGAAGGCGGGCATGGGCGTCCTGCACGTCGTCGGCGGTCAGGCCGACGTAAGGTAATCCCTCCGCCAGAGGGGTGGTGGCGGGGTTAAACCAGGTGGTTTCTTTCAGGGCGATCAGATCCTGCACAAGCGGGAAGGTCGCGGTCAAGGTAGTCAATTCAGCGTGTTTCATCATACGTCTCTTTGCGCTCAGATAATGAAAGAAAGCAGGAAGGTGGCGGCCAGTGCAAGTAGCGACGCGATAAAAGTCGCCGTCGTGTAGTACTTGAACGTTTCACTGAGGCTTGCGCCGCAGTACTGTTTGACCAGCCAGAAGAGGGAATCGGTGACGATCGTGCAGCCAATGGCGCCGGAACCGATAGCAATAGCGATGATCTCCGGGCTGACGCCGGGATAGAGCGGCAGCATCGGCGCGACGATGGCGGTGGCGCCCATCATCGCCACGGTGGCAGAGCCGACGGCGGCGTGCAGGATAAGCGCCACCAGCCAGGCCAGCAGAATCGGGTGCATATCGAGGTTCGACAGGATCACCGCCAGGCTATCGGCCAGGCCGCTGGATTTTAAGATCGCGTTGAACGCGCCGCCTGCGCCGATAATCAGCAGGATGTTGGCGATCGACCCAAAGCCATTTTCAGTATGGGTTAGCAGGACGCCCATCCCCATTTGCCGACGAATGCCGAGCATGTAATACGCGACAAAGACGGCGATAAACATCGCGGTGATGGGGTTGCCGATAAATTCCAGCACCGTATACAGCGTGCCGCCTTTCGCCATGTTCAGTTCGGCGACGGTTTTCACCAGCATCAGGCCAATCGGCAGCAGTACGGTAAACAGCGTGGCGCCGAGCGACGGCAGCGTCGACGCCTCGCGGACCTCAAGATTGGCAAATTCGGCCGGGACCGGTTTGTACGGCAGGCGGTTGCCTAACGCTCGGAGAAACAGCGGGCCGCCAACCAGCGAGGCGATCAGACCGACCAGCAGGCCATAGACAATCACTGTGCCAATATCGGCGCCCAGTTTGTTAGCGACAAACAGGGCCGCCGGATGCGGAGGGACCACGCAGTGCACCGCCATCAGCGCGGTACACAGCGGAATAGCCAGCTTCAGCAGCGAGGTGTTGGTTTTTTTGGCGATGGAGAAGGCCAGCGGGATCAGCAGGACCACGCCGACTTCGACAAACAGCGTGATGCCGCAGATCAGGCCGACCAGCACCATAATCACGTCCGCCGACAGCCAGCGGCAGCGCTGCAGCGTCAGGCCGATGCGCTCCGCCGCGCCGGAGACCTCCATCATCTTGCCGAGAATGGTGCCGAGGCCGATCACCGCCGCCAGGAAGCCCAGCGTGCCGCCGATCCCGCTCTCAATGGCGTTGACCATCTCCAGCGGGCCCATTCCCATCATCGCGCCGACGAAAAAGCTCGCCAGCAGCAGCGCCAGAAAAGGATGAAACTTCAGTTTGACGATCGTTAAGACGATTAACACGATGCTGATCAGCAGCGTGCTCACAACCCAGACTTGCGAACCCATATTCCACCTCGCCTGTGAATAATCTGGCCTTATTGAAGCGAGAAACCTCATGGGCTGACAAACGATATAAATGGGCTTTAAGGTGAGGAGAATTGAATCAAGTCGGTGATTTGGCTCAAAAACAGACCATTAAACATGCTGTGGGTCAAATTAATTCACCCTTTAGCGGCAAAACCGGCGTGATTTTTTTATCATCAACAGCCACTGTATTAGCCAGGAGCGCGTGATGGATGTGCTAAAAAACATAGGTACCCGGCTGCTGAACGGCTGGCAGCTCTCCAGGCTGTCGACCTTTGAAGTAGCGGCGCGGCACGAGTCGTTTGCCCTGGCCGCCGACGAGCTGGCGCTCACGCCTGGCGCCGTCAGCCACCGGATTAATCAGCTGGAAGCGGAGCTGGGGATCCTGCTCTTTGTCCGCTCGCATCGCAAAGTTGAGCTGACGCGTGAAGGTAAGCGGGTCTACTGGGCGCTGAAGTCGTCGCTGGATGGCCTCAATCAGGAGATCCTCGACATCAAAAACCAGGAGCTCTCCGGCAGTCTGACGGTCTACTCGCGGCCCTCTATCGCCCAGTGCTGGCTGGTGCCGGCTCTGGGAGACTTTACCCGTCGTTACCCGGCCATCTCCCTCACCGTGCTGACCGGCAACGAGAACGTTAACCTGCAGCGGACGGGCATCGATCTGGCGATCTATTTTGATGATGCGCCGTCGTCGCAGCTGAGCCACCATTTTCTGATGGATGAGGCGATCGTGCCGGTATGTACGCCGAATTACGCGCACCAGCGGCAGTTAATGTCGAATCCGGGCAATCTGCGCCACTGTACCTTGCTCCACGACCGCCAGGCATGGAGCAACGATTCCGGCACCGATGAGTGGTATAGCTGGGCGCAGCAGTTTGCGGTGGACCTGCCGCCATCGTCGGGTATTGGCTTCGATCGTTCCGATTTAGCGGCGATCGCGGCGATGAACCACCTCGGGGTGGCAATGGGGCGTAAGCGGCTGGTGCAGAAGCGGCTGGAGAGCGGGGAGTTGATCGCCCCGTTTGGCGATATGACGCTGAAATGCCACCAGCACTACTATGTGACCACCCTGCCGGGTCGCCAGTGGCCGAAAATCGACGCCTTTATCGAGTGGCTGCATAGTCTGACCTGAAAATGAGCCGGGCTACCCCTCTGTGATGTTGGACAGGCCGGGTAAGGCGTGAGCCGCCACCCGGCAACATTACGGTACGGCGCCTGATAACCGCCCGGCGGCGCTGCGCTTGCGCGGGCCTACAGAGGACAGAACGGTAGGCCGGGTAAGGCGTCAGACGCTATCCGGGGAACGGCCGCCGCGCTTATACCGGCTGCTGATGATGGGTAAAGCGCGAGGCCAGCGGCAGCCAGCACAGCAGAATCAACAGGCCCATCAGCATCATCAGCAGCCCGAGACTGCTCTGACCGGTTTGCGGCATCATTGCTGACAGCCATGCCAGCACGCCGGAACCGATATTCTGCAAGCCGCCAACCAGCGCCCCGGCGGTACCGGCGAGGAACGGGAATGGCTCCATCGCGCCGCTGGTGGCCAGCGGGAACAGCATGCCGGCGCCAAAGAAGAACAGCGCCGCCGGCACCAGCAGGGTCCAGACGGTCATAACGCCCAGCAGCCCCGGGATCCACATCATCAGACCCGCCAGCAGGCAGCAGATAACCGATTGCCACATCAGGGTCGGGAAACGCTTGTTCGGCCGGCCGGCAAACCAGGCGCCGAAGAAGGCGGCCGGGATCGGCAGAATAAACAGAATACTCACCGCCATGCTGCTCAGGCCGAGCACCGCGCCCATCAGTACGCCGGAACAGGCTTCGAATACCGCAATCCCCGCCAGGCCGCCGATCAGCATGAGCAGGTAACAGTTAAAGGCGCCGGTGCCGAACAGCGTTTTGTAGCTGGCCAGAAGTTTGGTGCGCGGCGCGCCCTCCGGGCGCGTTTCCGGCATCCATTTCGCCATGCTAAAGGTCACCCCCGCGCACAGCACCAGCAGGAAGGCGTAACAGGCGCGCCAGTTCCACAGGGTGTCGAGGATGCCGCCGAGCAGCGGGGCAATCAGCGGGCTTACCAGAATGCCCATATTTAACAGGCTATTGGCATGACGCAGCTGGGCGCCTTCGTACAGATCGCGGGGCAGGGTGCGCGCCATCACGCCGCCGACGCCGGTGCCCATCCCCTGCATGGCGCTGGCGGCGATCAGCACCGGCAGGCTATGGGTGGTAATGGCTACCAGCGTCGCCAGCATAAAAATCGACATCCCGACGAGGATCACCGGGCGGCGACCCACGCGGTCGGAGAGCGGGCCGTAAAACAGCTGTGAAATACCGTAGGTCAGCAGGTAGGCCGCCATTACGCTTTGTACCGCCCCTTCGCGGACGTTCAGCGCGACCGCCATGTCGGCGATGGCCGGAATATAGATGGTCTGCGCCATCTGGCCGACGGCCACCAGCAGTACCAGCATCAACAACAAATTGAAGTTTTTATGCCGTTTCATGTCGATGAATACTTTGTGAGTAAATAAAAATGAAGAATATGTGACTGGCACACCCCGTAAACGATGGAGGAATCTACCATATAAAAATGACATAACAACTGCAAAGTGCCGATTGTTGAGGGAATTCGAGGCAGATTATGTAAACAGGAACGGCAACTAATGTTGCCATTTCAGGTTACGCGAGGCGCAGGAGGATCGCCCCGGCGGCAATCCCGCAGGCGGCGACGATGCGCAGCGGCATCAGTTGCTCTTTCAGTACGATAAACGCGATCAGCGCGCCGAACAAAATGGAGGTTTCACGCAGCGCGGCGACCACCGCCAGCGGCGCCTGGGTCATCGCCCACAGCGCCAGGCCGTAGGAGCCCATGGTGCCGATCCCGCCGAGGATACCTTTTCGCCAGTGCAGGCGCAGATAGCGGCTGGCTTCAGCGCGGCGGGTCATCATTGCCCAGCTTAGCAGGCAGAAGCCGTTCATAAAAAAGGTCCACAGGGTGTAGCCCAGCGCCGAGCCCGCCAGCCGGACGCCGGTGCCATCCACCAGCGTATAGCCGGCGATAAAGCAGGCGTTGATCAGCGCCAGTACGATGCCTTTGCGGGAGCTGGCGCGGCCGTTAAAGGCCATCGCCAGAATGGCCAGGCAGATGACGCCGATGCCCAGCCAGGCCAGCGGCGATAAACGATCGCCGAGAAACAGCACGCTTATCGCCGCCACCAGCAACGGGGCAGTCCCCCGCATCAGCGGATAGGTCTGGCTCATATCCGACACCTGATAGGTCTTCGCCACCAGCACCGTATACACCACCTGTAACGCGCACGACGCCAGCAGATAGGGGGCGCTGGCCAGCGTGGGCTGCGGGGCAAAGGGCAGCATCACCAGGGCGAGCAGCGCGGCCGAGCCGCTGACGCCGATCGCCGCGTACATTTTATCGCCGCTGGCTTTGACAATAGCGTTCCAGCTGGCGTGCAGCAGGGCGGCGAACAGCAAAATGCAGAATACGGTGAGGGTCATCGCAGACAGGTTCAACAGTGAAGGTCACCGGACTGTAACACGCGCCCGCGCTGCCAGCCAGCGGGGCTACAGCGAACAAAACAGGCGATGCGTCACCCGCGGTTCATCGTACACCGGGCGAAAGCCAAGTCTTTCATAAAAGGGCCAGGCCTGCGCCGGAGCGTGGGTGTTGAGAAAATCGAACCAGGCGCTGGAGTGGGTGATAACCGAGACCAGCAGCTGCTGGCCGATCCCCCGGCGGCGGTAGCGCTCGCTGATGTAGAGGTGGCGAATACGCCCGGCCCGCGGCTGGGGGCTGAAGGGATCGCTATTGATGCCGCATACCCCAACCAGCTGGTGATTCACGAAGGCGCCCAGCAGCGTTTCGCCCGGCGCGTTAAAGCGGTTTTTGCCGCTCTGCCAGTTTTCCGCCAGGCGGCGCAGCATATTGAAATGCTGTTCAAGGCTTTCGGTGCGCAGCGCCGCGAACCCCGGGGCATCCGGCGTCGTGGCGGCAATTAACAGGGGTGGCATAGCTTCCTCCATCAAGTCATCCCGGGACGCCCGGCGGGCGCCTGCAGGGGGGCGGTTTCCCGCCCCCCTCAGGTGCGACTTGAACCTGAATCAGCGGAACTGTTTCAGGACTGCATCAAGTAGTTGCAACACAGCAACCATGAGTTTCAGGATTAAAATAATAATATCCATTCCGCCCATACGCGCGTCTCCTGTGGTTAAGGAGCACAATAAGCTGACGTACCTTTCCGCTGCCCGTTGTCAGCTTATCCCTGCCTGTCGCCGGCGGCGTCGCCCTGGCCTGTGGTGGTTCCTTCCGTGGACGGCTTCCCGGCCCGCCGCCTGCAACGACAGGGGTGCGCAGCGCTGAACCACGCGTTGCCGCGCGGGCCAGTGACTGCACGTTGTTGACGTAACACAGTGTGCTCTCTCGGGGTTAAGGCACTGACGGCACCACCCGTTTCAGCCAGGACTTCGTTGCGCCGGTCAAACTTGCGGCCCCCGAATGGCACACCGTGAACACACCCAGTATAGATAAATACTGTATGGATGAACAGTATTTTTTGGACAAATCCGCCGCGCTATCCCATACTCTATGACAGAGAAAAACCGACCTTAAATTGCGCGAACTGCAGCGATCGCGTATACTTTTGGCGTTGACGTAATACAGTGTGCTTGCGGCTACCACCTGTAACCATGCTGATAAAAACCTCGCTCCGGCGGGGTTTTTTGTTTTCTGCCCTTTTGCGCCGAACTGTGATCTTTCGCGCAAATTTTCGTGGATGAAAATAAATCCATTGTGAAAACGTAAAACCTGTGTTTGTATAAATTCAGCTTATTTTTCGACACAACAGGTCCCTAATGAACGCAACCCTGATCGCTTCGACCCTACTAAAAACCGCGCCAGCCGCGGTGGTCGTCGTGTCTGTGGTGGTCGTCGTCGGCAATGCGCCGTAGGGTCCGGAACAACACGAATTCCAAACCCCGCCGGCGCAAACCGAGCGGGGTTTTTTGTTGGCGAGCCCCCCGGTAAAGTCGGCCCAGAAGAAAAGGACTGGAGCATGGCAAGTTCGGGCACCACATCAAACACAATGCGCTTTACCGGCGCGCAGCTGGTTGTTCATTTACTGGAACGCCAGGGTATCACTATGGTTAGCGGCATTCCGGGCGGCTCCATCCTGCCTATCTACGATGCCTTAAGCCAGAGCACGCAGATCCGCCACATCCTGGCGCGCCACGAGCAGGGCGCGGGCTTTATCGCCCAGGGGATGGCGCGTACCGAAGGCAAACCGGCGGTCTGTATGGCCTGCAGCGGCCCGGGGGCGACGAACCTGGTGACGGCGATCGCCGATGCCCGCCTGGATTCGATTCCGCTGGTCTGCATCACCGGCCAGGTGCCGGCATCGATGATCGGCACCGACGCCTTCCAGGAAGTGGACACCTACGGCATCTCTATCCCCATCACCAAACATAACTATCTGGTGCGCGACATCGCCGAGCTGCCGCAGGTGATCAGCGACGCCTTCCGTATTGCTCAGTCCGGGCGTCCCGGGCCGGTGTGGATAGACATTCCTAAGGACGTACAGTCGGCGACCATTGAGCTGGAAACGCTGCCGGAGCCGGGCGAGTGCGCCGCAGCGCCGGCATTCGCCCCCGAAAGCGTGCGCGAAGCGGCGGCGATGATCAACGCGGCGAAGCGTCCGGTGCTCTATCTGGGCGGCGGGGTGATTAACGCGCCGCAGGAGATCCGTGAGCTGGCGGAAAAAGCCAACCTGCCGACCACCATGACCCTGATGGCGCTGGGCATGCTGCCGAAGGCGCACCCGCTGTCGCTGGGGATGCTGGGCATGCATGGTGCGCGCAGCACCAACTTCATTCTGCAGGAAGCGGATTTACTGATTGTTTTAGGCGCGCGTTTTGATGACCGGGCGATTGGCAAGACCGAGCAGTTCTGCCCGAACGCGAAGATTATTCACGTCGATATCGACCGCGCCGAGCTGGGCAAAATTAAGCAACCGCACGTGGCGATTCAGGGCGATGTGGCGGAAGTCTTAGCCCAGCTGAACCCGCAGGTTGAGGCACAGCCGCGCGAGGAGTGGCGCCAGCTGGTGGCCGACTTGCAGCGCGAATTCCCCTGCGCCATCCCGCAGGAAAGCGACCCGCTCTCCCATTATGGCCTGATTAACGCCGTGGCCGCCTGCGTGGATGATGAAGCGATCATCACCACCGACGTAGGCCAGCACCAGATGTGGACGGCGCAGGCCTACCCGCTCAACCGTCCGCGCCAGTGGCTGACCTCCGGCGGTCTTGGCACCATGGGCTTCGGCCTGCCGGCGGCGATCGGCGCGGCGCTGGCGAATCCGCAGCGCAAGGTTATCTGCTTCTCCGGCGACGGCAGCCTGATGATGAATATTCAGGAGATGGCCACCGCCGCTGAAAATCAGCTGGATGTAAAAATTATCCTGCTGAACAACGAAGCGCTGGGGCTGGTGCATCAGCAGCAGAGCCTGTTCTATCAGCAGGGGGTTTTTGCCGCCACCTATCCGGGGATGATTAACTTTATGCAGATTGCCGCCGGTTTTGGCCTGCAAACCTGTGATTTAAATAACGAAGCCGATCCGCAGGCGGCGCTGCAGGCGATCATCGACCGTCCGGGGCCGGCGCTGATCCACGTGCGCATCGACGCGCAGCAGAAAGTGTATCCGATGGTACCGCCGGGTGCGGCTAATACTGAAATGGTGGGGGAATAAGCCATGCAAAAACACTGTGATAACGTCATCCTGGAACTCACCGTCCGCAACCACCCCGGCGTCATGACCCACGTCTGCGGGCTTTTTGCCCGCCGCGCGTTTAACGTCGAAGGTATTCTCTGTCTACCGATTCAGGGCAGCGAACACAGCCGCATCTGGCTGCTGGTGAACGACGATCAGCGTCTCGGGCAGATGATTAGCCAGATTGAAAAGCTGGAAGATGTCACCAAAGTGGCGCGTAACCAGTCCGATCCCACCATGTTTAACAAAATTGCGGTGTTCTTCGAGTAACGCTCAAGGCTTGAACAGCTAGGCGCTTACCGCTAAGGTAAGCGCCTTTGCCGGATGGCGCTGCGCTAATCCGGCCTACAGGGAGTGAATCCGTAGGCCGGATAAGGCGTTTACGCCGCCATCCGGCGCTTTCAGGCACCAGGAAACACCATGACCACCATCGCCCTTATTGACGATCATTTGATTGTCCGCTCCGGCTTTGCTCAGCTGCTGGGGCTGGAAACTGATTTTCAGGTTGTCGCCGAATTTGGCAGCGGCCGCGAGGCGCTGGCGGGGTTGCCGGGGCGCGGCGTTCAGATCTGTATCTGCGATATCTCGATGCCGGATATTTCCGGGCTGGAGCTGCTCAGCCAGCTGCCGAAGGGGATGGCGACCATTATGCTGTCGGTGCACGACAGCCCGGCGCTGGTCGAGCAGGCGCTCAACGCCGGCGCGCGCGGCTTTCTGTCGAAACGCTGCAGCCCGGACGAACTTATCGCCGCGGTGCGCACGGTGGCGGCGGGCGGCTGCTATCTCACGCCGGATATCGCCATGAAGCTGGCCGCCGGGCGTCAGGATCCGCTCACCAAACGCGAACGTCAGGTGGCGGAAAAGCTGGCGCAGGGCATGGCGGTAAAAGAGATCGCCGCTGAGCTCGGGCTGTCGCCGAAAACCGTCCACGTTCACCGCGCCAACCTGCTGGAAAAGCTGGGCGTCAGCAATGACGTCGAGCTGGCGCGCCGCATGTTTGACAGCTGGCAATGAAGACCTTACTCCCGCGCCTGCTGTCGGTGATCGGCTGCGCCTTTATCTTCGCCGCCGCCTGGTTTTGTCTGTGGAGCATCAGCCTGCATCTGGTGGAGCGCGCCGATCTGGCGGTGCTGCTGTTCCCCTTCGGCCTGCGGCTGGGGCTGATGCTCCAGTGCCCGCGCGGCTACTGGCCGGTGCTGCTGGGAAGCGAGTGGCTGCTGATCTTCTGGCTGACGCAGGAAGTGGCGCTGGCGCATCCGATAATATTGATGACCGGAAGCCTGCTGACCCTCCTGCCGGTGGCGCTGATCTCGCGATATCGCCAGCAGCGCGACTGGCTGACGCTTCTGCGTCAGGGCGGGGCGTTAATGGCCGCCGCGCTGCTGCAATCGCTGCCCTGGCTGGCGGAGGGGGACGAGGGGCTTAACGCCCTGCTGTTGACGCTCACCGGCGGCCTGACCCTGGCGCCGACCTGTCTGGTGTTCTGGCACTACCTCACCAGCACCGTCTGGCGGCCGCTGGGGCCGTCGCTGGTGGCGCAGCCGGTAAACTGGCGCGGGCGGCATCTGATCTGGTATCTGCTGTTATTCACCATAAGCCTGTGGCTGCAGCTTGGGCTGCCCGCCGAGCTCTCCCGCTTTACCCCGTTTTGCCTCGCGCTGCCGATTATCGCTCTGGCCTGGCACTACGGCTGGCAGGGAGCGCTGATCGCTACGCTGATGAACGCGATCGCCCTGATTGCCAGCCAGACCTGGCACGATCACCCCGTCGATCTCCTGCTTTCGCTGCTGGCGCAGAGCCTCACCGGGCTACTGCTGGGGGCGGGGATCCAGCGATTGCGCGAGCTGAACCAGTCGCTACAGAGCGAGCTGGCGCGCAATCGGCGGCTGGCGGATCGTCTGCTGGAGACTGAAGAGAGCGTGCGCCGCGACGTTGCCCGCGAGCTCCACGATGATATCGGGCAGACCATCACGGCAATACGCACCCAGGCGGGGATCGTCCAGCGGCTGGCGCCGGACAACGCCAGCGTTCGCCAGAGCGGCCAATTGATTGAACACCTGTCGCTAGGGGTGTATGACTCGGTGCGTCGCCTGCTGGGTCGTCTTCGTCCGCGCCAGCTTGACGACCTGCCGCTGGAGCAGGCGGTACGTTCTCTGATGCGCGAAATGGAGCTGGAGGACCGCGGCATCGTCAGCCATCTCGACTGGCGGATTAACGAGGCGGAGCTGAGTGAAAACCAGCGCGTGACCCTGTTCCGCGTCTGCCAGGAGGGACTGAACAATATCGTCAAGCATGCCAGCGCCAGCGCCGTGACCCTGCAGGGCTGGCAGCAGGAGGAGCGACTGATGCTGGTGCTGGAGGATGACGGCTGCGGCCTGCCGCCGGGCTCCAGCGCGCAGGGGTTCGGTCTGACCGGCATGCGCGAGCGCGTGACCGCCCTGGGGGGCACGCTGACGATCTCCTGCACCCACGGTACCCGGGTGTGCGTCAATCTACCGCTGCGTTACGCCTGAGAGGATCGCCGATGTTCGCCTTTTTAAAAGCCCCGCCTGACGCTGCGCCGATTAGCGATAAACGCGAGCTTGATGCGCGTTATCGCTACTGGCGTCGCCATATCCTGTTGACCATCTGGCTGGGCTACGCGCTGTTCTATTTCACCCGCAAAAGCTTTAACGCCGCGGTTCCTGATATTCTCGCCAGCAACGTGCTGACCCGCAGCGATATCGGTCTGCTGGCCACGCTGTTCTACATCACCTACGGACTGTCGAAATTTTTCTCCGGTATCGTCAGCGACCGCTCCGACGCCCGCTATTTTATGGGGCTGGGGCTTATCGCCACCGGGGTGGTGAATATTCTGTTCGGTTTTTCTTCCTCACTGTGGGCCTTTGCCCTGCTGTGGGCGCTGAACGCCTTCTTCCAGGGGTGGGGCTCGCCGGTCTGCGCCCGGCTGCTGACGGCCTGGTATTCACGCACCGAACGCGGCGGCTGGTGGGCGCTGTGGAATACGGCGCATAACGTGGGCGGCGCGCTGATCCCGATGGTGGTGGGAGCGGCGGCGCTACATTACGGCTGGCGCGCGGGGATGACCATCGCCGGGGGCCTGGCGATCCTCGCCGGAGTATACCTGTGCTGGCGGCTGCGGGATCGTCCGCAGGCGGTGGGGCTGCCCGCCGTCGGCGACTGGCGTCACGATGCGCTGGAGATTGCCCAGCAGCAGGAGGGCGCCGGACTGACGCGTAAAGAAATCCTCACCCGCTACGTGCTGGCCAACCCCTATATCTGGCTGCTGTCGCTGTGCTATGTGCTGGTGTACGTGGTGCGGGCGGCGATTAACGACTGGGGCAATCTGTATATGTCGGAGACGCTTGGCGTCGATCTGGTGACCGCTAACTCGGCGGTGACCATGTTCGAGCTGGGCGGATTTATCGGCGCGCTGGTGGCGGGGTGGGGCTCGGATAAGCTGTTTAACGGCAATCGCGGGCCGATGAACCTGATCTTCGCCGCCGGAATTTTGCTGTCGGTTGGCGGCCTGTGGCTGATGCCGTTCGCCAGCTACGTGATGCAGGCGGCCTGCTTCTTCACCACCGGTTTCTTCGTCTTCGGCCCGCAGATGCTGATCGGCATGGCGGCGGCGGAGTGTTCGCATAAAGAGGCCGCCGGGGCGGCCACCGGGTTTGTCGGCCTGTTCGCGTATCTTGGCGCGTCGCTTTCCGGCTGGCCGCTGGCGCAGGTAATGGATATCTGGCACTGGACCGGATTCTTCGTGGCGATCGCGATTGCCGCCGGCATTTCCGCGCTGCTGCTGCTGCCTTTCTTAAACGCCCAGGCGCCGCGCGCGGCCAGTGAAGCGTGATGCATCTCACTCTTTCGCCGCGAATGGGGCAAAACTAGGAAATTTTCCCGGTTTCACCTGGACGCCGTCTCAGGCCAGACGGCGCGCTGATTTTTACAATGCCTGGCTATGACGCAGGCATAAAAAATCAGCTCAGGAGATACCCATGCTGGCCTTTCTGAATCAGGTTCGTAAGCCGACCCTGGATCTGCCGCTCGACGTGCGGCGCAAAATGTGGTTCAAACCTTTCATGCAGTCCTATCTGGTGGTCTTCATCGGCTACCTGACCATGTATCTGATCCGCAAGAACTTTAATATTGCGCAGAACGACATGATCTCCACTTACGGGTTGAGCATGACGCAGCTGGGGATGATTGGCCTGGGCTTCTCCATTACCTACGGCGTAGGGAAAACCCTGGTTTCCTACTATGCCGATGGCAAAAACACCAAGCAGTTCCTGCCGTTTATGCTGATCCTCTCCGCCATCTGCATGCTGGGCTTTAGCGCCAGCATGGGCGCGGGTTCCACCAGTCTGTTCCTGATGATCGCCTTCTATGCGCTGAGCGGTTTTTTCCAGAGCACCGGCGGCTCGTGCAGTTATTCCACCATCACCAAGTGGACGCCTCGCCGTAAGCGCGGCACCTTCCTCGGCTTCTGGAATATCTCTCACAACCTCGGCGGCGCCGGCGCGGCGGGCGTGGCGCTGTTTGGCGCCAACTACCTGTTCGACGGCCACGTTATCGGCATGTTTATCTTCCCGTCGATTATTGCGTTAATCGTCGGCTTTATTGGCCTGCGCTATGGTAGCGACTCCCCGGAATCCTATGGCCTCGGCACGGCGGAAGAGCTGTTTGGCGAAGCGATCAGCGAAGAGGATAAAGAGACCGAAGAAAACGCGATGACCAAGTGGCAGATCTTTGTTGAGTACGTGCTGAAAAACAAAGTGATCTGGCTGCTGTGCTTCTCCAATATCTTCCTCTACGTGGTGCGTATTGGTATCGATCAGTGGTCCACCGTGTATGCCTTCCAGGAGCTGAAGCTGTCTAAAGAGGTGGCGATTCAGGGCTTTACCCTGTTTGAAGTCGGCGCCCTGGTTGGCACGCTGCTGTGGGGCTGGTTGTCGGACCTGGCCAACGGCCGCCGCGCGCTGGTGGCCTGCATCGCGCTGGCGCTGATTATCGCCACCCTCGGCGTTTATCAACATGCCAGCAACCAGTACGTCTATCTGGCCTCGCTGTTTGCGCTGGGCTTCCTGGTGTTTGGTCCACAGCTGCTGATCGGCGTCGCCGCCGTCGGTTTCGTACCGAAAAAAGCGATCGGCGCCGCCGATGGGATCAAGGGCACTTTCGCCTATCTGATCGGCGATAGCTTCGCCAAGCTGGGCCTCGGGATGATCGCCGACGGCACGCCGGTCTTCGGTCTCACCGGCTGGGCCGGCACCTTTGCGGCGCTGGACGCCGCCGCCATCGGCTGTATCTGCCTGATGGCCATCGTGGCTATCTTCGAAGAGCGTAAAATTCGCCGCGAGAAAAAGAATCGCATTTTGCAGACCGCCTGATTCACCAGGTATTGGGTAACCTTGCCCGGCCTTCGCGCCGGGCTTTTTTATTTCTTGCGCATTATGCCAGGTCCGGCAGTCGACAGCAGGCAAATTCCCATTATGATAGTCAGGCTGCGATTGGATGAGAGGATGCATGATCTGGATAGGACTGGCCACCCTGGTAGTGGTGTTTGTTGTGGGATTTCGGGTGCTTACCTCTGATTCACGCCGCGCGATCCGCCGCCTGAGCGAACGCCTTGGCATTACGCCCGTCCCGCTGGAATCGATGATCGATCAGCTGGGTAAAACCGCCGGCAATGAGTATTTGCGTTACCTGGAACGGCCGAATGAAGCGCATCTGCAGAATGCCGCGCAGGTGCTGCTGATCTGGCAGGTTGCGATTGTCGACGCCAGCGAAAAAAACCTGCATTACTGGTATCGCCTGATGCAAAAAGCGCGTTTAGCGGCGCCGATCACCGACGCGCAAATCCGCCTTGCGCAAGGGTTTCTGCGCGAGCTGGATCCGGATGTGAGCGATTTGCATAACCTTCAGCAGCGCTATAACGACCTGTTTCTCCCGGAAGACGGCGTGCACTGGTTGCACTGATATCATTGTTATCCGGCCTGTGGTTCAAAACCATATCTCCCTTACGTTCCTTGTAGGCCGGATAAGCGTAAGCGCCATCCGGCAGAATAACTACAGTAGGATTTTCAGGCCGTGTTTTTGTACGACGCTAAGCAATTTTAATGACGTTCCGCTCGGTCGTTTAGCGCCAGTCTCCCATTTTTGCACGGTAGACACACTGGTATTCAGATAACGAGCGAACACGGGTTGGCTAACATTGAGTTGTTCACGTAGCGCTTTAATTTCAATGGGTTGAAGTGCGGCTACGCTACCGAGACATGATTCATCAAAATGGCGCATTGTTTCCTGTGGGATTGCGCCAACGCTGAATAGCCCCGACGCAGCGCTATGGATCGCTTCGAAAGCCGGGCTTTTGTATTTATTTTTTGCTGTCATCGCAAATCTCCACCAATTCTTTACTTTTAACTAAGGCCGTCGTTTTCTCTTCAGAGAGATTGGCATAGTGTTTTGCTAACTCACGAAACCCCATTAATTCGCGATGGTTGATATTGGCCATATCCTGTTTGGCATATAGAAAGGTATAAAACCAATACCCTGCGCTTTTGGTAAGGATGATTGCGCGATCGCGATTCTTGTTGAGTCGCTTTTTATAAACCCCTCCTCCTAAATCAACCACTTTGCCCTGAAGCGCAGATTGAATTGCCTGATAGAGCTCGTCGTCGGAAATGCCATGAGAGCTAGCCTCTCTGGCGAACCATTTGGTTTTAAAGATACGCATTGCTGACATCCTGTCGTTAAAAGTATAGCACATAGTGCTACATTAAATTCTCCTGAGATTTGTTAAAGCGATAGCAAGCATCGTTTTTTTAAACATGCGAGCAGCTACGCATCCTCTTATGAAAAGCGAGAAGAGTTGCGAAAACGTTAAATGCGTCACAAACAAAATGTTACACTGCGCAGCTTTCCGCCACTTTCTTCGCAGGTCACTCATGAGTCATTCAAATGAAGCCAAAACCCACGCACGCGAGCTCGCGCGACCAAACTGGTCGGCAGTTTTCGCGGTTGCTTTCTGCGTCGCCTGCCTGATTACCGTCGAATTTCTACCGGTCAGTCTGCTGACGCCGATGGCGCTGGATTTAGGCATCTCCGAAGGGATGGCCGGGCAGTCGGTGACGACGACGGCGTTCGTCGCGATGTTTTCCAGCCTGTTTATCACCTCCGTCATTGGCAAAACCGATCGCCGCTACGTGGTGATCCTCTTTTCGCTGCTGCTGACCCTTTCCTGCCTGTTGGTGTCCTTTGCCGATAGCTTCACCCTGCTGCTGCTGGGACGCGCCTGTCTGGGGCTGGCGCTCGGCGGTTTCTGGGCGATGTCAGCCTCGCTGACCATGCGTCTGGTGCCGATGCGCGTGGTGCCGAAAGCGCTGTCGATTATCTTCGGCGCGGTATCCATCGCGCTGGTGATCGCCGCCCCGTTGGGCAGTTTTCTTGGCGGGCTTATTGGCTGGCGCAACGTGTTTAACGGCGCGGCGGTGATGGGCGTGCTGTGTACGATCTGGGTGCTGAAAGCGCTGCCGTCGCTGCCGGGTGAATCGGCAGCTCAGCAGCAAAAAATGTTTGGCCTGCTGAAGCGGCCGGGGGTGATGGCCGGCATGTGCGCCATTTTCATGGCTTTTGCCGGACAGTTCGCCTTCTTTACCTATATTCGCCCGGTGTACATGACCCTCGCCGGGTTTGATGTCGATGGCCTGACGCTGGTGCTGCTGAGCTTTGGTATCGCCAGCTTCATCGGCACGTCGCTCTCCTCGGTGCTGCTCAAGCGCTCGGTGAAAGCGGCGCTGGCGATTGCGCCGCTGGTGCTGACCGCCTGCGCGGCGGCGCTGGTGCTGTGGGGGGAAAGCAAAATCGTCGCCTCGACGGTGGCGATCATCTGGGGCTTCGCGTTCGCCTTGATCCCGGTGGGGTGGTCAACGTGGATCACCCGTTCCCTCTCCGATCAGGCGGAAAAAGCCGGGTCGATTCAGGTGGCGGTGATCCAGCTGGCCAACACCTGCGGCGCCGCGGTCGGTGGCATTGCGCTTGACCATTTAGGCCTGCTGTCGCCGCTGGTGTTGTCAGGGGTATTGATGCTGTTTACCGGCCTGCTGGTGGCGGCCAAAGTGAAGGTGAATTCACCCTCTTAAGGCCGCTCGCCTTTTGCCAGCCGGGCGTTGATATCCGCAATCACCCCCGGCAGGTCCGCCAGGGTATCAACCACATAATGCGCCCCGGCGGCATACAGCTTGCCTGCCGCCCGCTCGCGACGGGTGGCGATTTCCTCTTTCGACATCGCCTGATACGCCTCCCAGGTGGCGCCAAATTCATTTCCCGACACCGCCAGGCCGACGCTCCACATCCCGGCATGTAACCCTTCGCTGATGCCCGGCGCGGCGTCGTCGACCTTCACGCAGTGGGCCACATCGTCTATGCCCAGGGCAATCACGTTCTGCAGCGCCATCCACGGCCCGGGACGCCCGCCGGCGGCAAGGTCATCGGTGGCGACCCAGTGGTCCGGGGCATAGCCCTGGGCGGCGGCGGCTGGAACCAGTTTTTCCATCACCGGGCGCGGATAGCCCGAGCAGGAGCCGATCTTCAGTCCGTCGGCGCGCAGCGCGGCGAGGGTGTCGACCACGCCGGCGATCGGAGCGGAAAAATCGACAACCTTAGCGATTTGCAGCGGCATAAACGCGGCGTAGATCGCATCGATATCAGCGGCCGTCATCGCCCGGCCAAATTTCGCCTGCCAGCGGCTGTCGACCGACGGCAGTTTGCCCAGCGCCTCAATGTGCTGCCATTTGCCAAGCCCCATCGGCACGCGGGCCTCTTCAAGGGTGATCTCAATATCGAAGGCCTGGCGGAAGGCCTCGACGAAAATTTGCGTCGGCGCGAAGGAGCCGAAGTCCACGGTGGTGCCGGCCCAGTCGAGAATGAGTGCGGTGATACGGTTCATGGCGGTTCCTATTGTTTCCAGTACATGGCGTTGTCGATGGCCGCCAGCAGGGCGGTGATGTCGGCGTCGTAGACTTCGCCGATGTTGCCGATGCGGAAGCAATCGCTTTGCGACACTTTGCCCGGATAGATCACGAAGCCCTGATCTTTCAGCTTCTGGTAGAAGGTGTGAAAGCGATACTGCGGCGCATCCGGTGAATAAAAGGCGGTAATGATCGGCGAGTGCAGGCTGTCGTCGAGCAGCGGCCGGAAGCCGAGCGCGCGCATTCCGGCTACCAGTCGGCGCTGATTGCGGGTATAGCGCTGATGGCGGGCGCTGACGCCGCCCTCCTGGGCCAGCTCTTTCAGCGCCTGGGCGAAGGCCAGCACGGTATGGGTCGGCGAGGTGAAGCGCCACTTGCCGTGGTTATCCTCCATACAGCGCCACTGGGCGTAAAGATCCAGCGACAGCGAGCGCGAGCGGCCTTTGCAGGCGGCCAGCTCCGATTCGCGGGCGATGACGAAGGCGAAGCCCGGCACGCCCTGAATGCACTTGTTGGCAGAGCTTATCAGGTAGTCAATATTCAGCGCGGCGATATCCAGCGGAATGCCGCCGAAACTGCTCATCGCATCGACGATATAGCGTTTGCCATACTCTTTCGCCAGCGCGGCCACCTCTTCAATCGGGTTGAGCATCCCGGTGGTGGTTTCGCTATGCACCATCGCGATATGGGTGATCGCCGGGTCATCCCGCAGGATCCGCGCGATCGCCGCGGCGTCCGGGCGGGCGACTTCGCCGCAGTCGTAAGGGTGGAAGGCGATACCCATCCGCTGCGCCATCTCAATCATGCGCGTGCCATAGGCGCCATTGCTGACGATCAGCACTTTGCCCTGTTCGCCGATGACGCTGCCGAGCACCGCTTCGACCGCGTAGCTGCCGCTGCCCTGCAGCAGCACCGCCGTATACCCGGCGGCCGGGGTGGCCAGCTGCACCAGCTGCTGACGAATGGTCTGTACCACCCCGAGATTGTAGTCATCATCCCAGGTGCAGCTATCGAATAACATCGCCTCTTTCACCGTGCGGGAGGTGGTTAGCGGGCCGGGGGTCAGCAGCAGGTAGTTCCGTGAAGTCATTTGTCTCACCATTTGGTCTATACCAGATTGGTATTTATCATGGAGACAAAGCCGGGGCAGGGTCAAAGGAAATGTGGCGCTGCAACAAAAAATTCATCTGGCTATGTATAATGAGCGCACCAAAAGTGGCAGCGAGTAAACATGAAATCACCCTCTGGCGAGATGCCGCAATACCTGATGATTAAGGCGCAGCTGCAGGCGCGTATTCAAAACGGCGCCCTCAAAAGCGGCGATAAATTGCCTTCCGAGCGCGAGCTGTGCGCGTTGTTCAACACGACCCGTATCACCGTGCGCGAGAGCCTGGCGCAGCTGGAGGCCAGCGGCGTGATCTACCGCGCCGACCGCCGCGGCTGGTTTGTGACGCCGGAGCGGCTGTGGCTGGATCCGACGCAGAACACCAACTTCCACAAGCTGTGTCTCGAGCAGGGACGTGAGCCGAAAACGGTGCTGCTTGATGGCCGGTTATCCGCCGTGCCGCTGGATGTGATGGCGCCGCTGGCGCTGCAGCCCTTCGATCAGGTCTACCTGCTGACCCGCCTGCGCTATGCCGACGGGCGTCCGGTGTGCTATTGCGAAAACCACTGCCTGCCGGCCCGGGTGCCGGAGCTGCTGCGCCACGATCTCAACGGCAGTCTGACCGAGATTTATCAGAGCCAGTACGACCTGATCTATACCAGTATGCATTTGTCGTTTTATCCCACCTCCATGCCGCCGCAGGCCGCAGCGGCGTTGGGGGTGATGGAGGGGCGCCCGGCGCTGCTGCTGCGCAGGCTGAATTACGATCAGCACGGGCGTATTCTTGATTACGATATCGAATACTGGCGGCATGACAGCCTACGGATCGAAGTCGATACACATTGATTTTATTGCATTAATCCTTCCCGTGTCCCCGGTGGCGTCAGCGTTAACCGGGGCTATGCCTCCCCTCGTTTTAACTCTTTCGACACACTTCTTTCATCGTTTTGTCATAAACCCCCGGTAGCGTGAAGGCAAATCTGGTCTACACCAGAATAACCTACTGCGATGAGGCTAACACGATGAAACTCTCCCGACTTGCCCTGCTGTCCCTGTTCGCGCTGACCAGCTCCCCGGTTTGGGCGGACGGCGTCGTCACGGTTTACTCCGCCGACGGCCTGCATGACGGCGATAACAGCTGGTATCAGAGCCAGTTCGACGCCTTCACCAAAGCGACGGGCATCAAAGTGCAGTATGTGGAAGGCGGCTCCGGCGCGATTGTCGAGCGTCTGGCGAAGGAGCGCACCAATCCGCAGGCCGACGTACTGGTCACGGTGCCGCCGTTTATCCAGCGCGCCGCGAAAGAGCAGCTGCTGGCCACCTTTACTCCACAGGGCAGCGCGCAGATCCCTGGCGCCAACGACCGCTATTCGCCGCTGGTGAACAACTATCTGACCTTCATCTATAACGGTCAGTTGCTGAAAACCGCGCCGGCCAGCTGGCAGGATCTGCTGGATAGCCGCTTTAAGAATAAGCTCCAGTATTCCACGCCGGGCCAGGCGGGGGACGGCACCGCGGTGATGCTGCAGGCCTTCCACAGCCTTGGCGGTAAAGACGCTGGCTTTGCCTATCTTGGCAAGCTCCAGGCCAATAACGTCGGCCCATCGGCCTCCACCGGCAAGCTGACGGCGCTGGTCAACAAAGGCGAGCTGTACGTCGCCAACGGCGATCTGCAGATGAACCTGTCGCAGATGGCGCGTAACCCGAACGTTAAAATTTTCTGGCCGGCGGATGATAACGGCGAGCGCAGCGCGCTGGCGCTGCCCTACACCATCGGGCTGGTGCAGAACGGGCCGAACAGCGAAAACGGCAAAAAGCTGATTAATTTCCTGCTGGATAAACCGGCGCAATCCAGCGTCAGCGCACGCTCCTGGGGCTTACCGGTACGCAACGACGTGGCGCCGGATGACGCTAACTTTAAGGCGGCGCAGGCGGCGCTCGACGGCGTGAAGCGCTGGGAACCCAACTGGGACGACGTTGCGCTTTCTCTCTCGGCGGATATCGCCCGCTGGCATAAAGTGACCGATAGCGAGTAAGCCTGATGTTAATGAAAACGACCGTCACGCCTTCCCCGTCGCTGGCGGGGACTTCCGGGATCACCCTGGACTCGCTGCGCGTTTCCTACCACGGCAACGTGGTCTTAAAACCGCTGTCATTGACCATTGAACCCGGTGAGGTGCTGGCGCTGATTGGCCCTTCCGGTTCCGGGAAGACCACCGTGCTGCGGGCGATTGCCGGATTTGTGCAACCGGCTGGCGGGCGGATCCTGATCGGCGACACGGACGTCACCCACCTGCCGCCTTACCAGCGCGGGCTGGCGATGGTGGTGCAGAACTACGCGCTGTTTCCCCATATGAAGGTGGAAGACAACGTCGCCTTCGGCCTGCGGGCGCAAAAGCAGCCCAGGGCGCTGATCGCCGGGCGGGTGACTGAAGCCTTAAAAATCGTTGGTATGGCGGACTACGCCACCCGCTATCCGCATCAGCTTTCCGGCGGCCAGCAGCAGCGCGTCGCGATAGCCCGCGCCATTGCCGTGCGTCCTCGGGTGTTGTTGCTTGATGAACCGCTGTCGGCGCTGGATGCGCAAATTCGTCATAACATGGTGGAAGAGATTGCCCGTCTGCACCGCGAACTGCCGGAGCTGACCATCCTCTACGTCACCCACGATCAGACCGAAGCGCTCACTCTGGCGGATAAAATCGGCATTATGAAAGACGGGTCGCTGATCGCCCATGGCGAAACGCACGAGCTGTACCACTATCCGCCGAACCGCTTTAGCGCCGAATTCCTCGGCCGCGCCAATATCCTGCAGGCGACGGCGCTGACCGATAGTCTTCAGCCGGGTCTGGTTAACGTGAGCTGCGGCGGCGGCCTGGTTAACGCCTTCAGCCGGGGCGGGCTGCATGGCAACAACAAGCTGTTATGCATTCGCCCGCAGCATATGAGCCTGGCGCCGCGATCGGCAACCAGTAATCGCCTCAACGCCACCCTGACTTCGGTACACTGGCAGGGCGATCTGACGCATCTGCTGTGCGACGTCGCGGGCGAAGCGGTGCGGATCGTCATGACTCACGTCAACCCCCTGCCGCGCGCGGGCGACAAGCTGGCGCTCTACTTCGAACCTGGCGATGCGGTTCTGATCGAGGAGCAATGATGGCGCAAACCTTAATCCTTACGCGCCCGGCGCGAAACCTGCGCCCTTACCTGTGGCTGGCGTTGCCGCTATTGGTGCTGGCGACGCTGTTTTTCTATCCGCTGTTGCTGATCGCCGAACAGGCGCTGCGCGACGCCAGCGGCAAACTGAGCCTCGAAACCTTCTGGCAGGTGATTGACTCAAAACGCTTTATTGGCGCGCTGCTCAATACCTTACAGATTGCGGTGTTCGCTACCCTTGGCTGCCTGGTGCTCGGCAGCGTTTTGGCGCTGATTCTGGTTTTTATTCCGTTCCCCGGCAGCCAGCTGATTTGCCGGGTGATCGATACTTTTATTGCGCTGCCGACCTTCCTTATCACTCTCGCGTTCACCTTTATTTACGGATCGGCGGGGCTGCTCAACGGCGCCCTGATGGCGCTGTTCGCCTTTGAACTGCCGCCGGTGGACTTCCTTTATTCGATTAACGGCGTGATCCTGGCGGAGATCACCGTCTTTACGCCGCTGGTGATGCGCCCGTTGATGGCCGGACTGCGGCAGATCGATAAGAGTCAGCTGGAAGCGGCGAGTATTCTTGGCGCTCACCCGCTGCGGGTGATGACCCAGGTTATCTTCCCGGCGGCGCTGCCGGCGCTGATGGCGGGGGGCAGCCTGTGCCTGCTGTTGACCACTAACGAGTTCGGTATCGTGCTGTTTATCGGCGCCAAAGGGGTCAATACCCTGCCGATGATGGTCTACAGCAAGGCGATTCTGGAGTCGGATTACAGCGTGGCCTGCATGATCGCGCTGATGAATATTCTGCTGTCGCTGGGGCTGTTTATGCTCTATCGGCTGGCGGCGGCGCGCACTGGCGTAAGGAGTTAACGATGTTGATTTGGTCGCGTAAAGGCCGCGCGGCGGCGGGCGCGCTGGCGGTGACGCTCTTTGCCGGCATCTTCCTGCTGCCGCTGGCGGTGATTTTGCTCTCCAGCCTGAGCCAGCAGTGGAACGGCCTGCTGCCCACCGGCTTTACCTTTGCCCACTTTGTTAACGCTTTTCGCGGCGCGGCGTGGGATTCGCTGTTTTCCAGCCTGATGGTGGGCTTCTGCGCCAGCCTGCTGGCGCTGCTGTGCGGGATGTGGGCGGCGCTGGCGCTGCGCCAGACGGGCGCGAAGCTGCAGAAATATCTTGGGGTGATGTTTTATCTGCCCAGCGCCATCCCCTCGGTTTCCGTGGGACTGGGCATTCTGGTGGCCTTCAGCCAGGGGCCGCTGCAGATGAATGGCACCTTCTTTATCGTCCTGGCGGCGCATTTCGTGCTGATCTCGGCCTTTACCTTCAGCAACGTGACCACCGGGCTGGCGCGAATTTCCGCTGATATTGAAAACGTCGCCTCCAGCCTGGGCGCTTCCCCGTGGTACCGCCTGCGCCATGTGACGCTGCCGCTGATGACGCCATGGATGATCTCGGCGCTGGCGCTGAGTTTATCGCTGTCGATGGGGGAGTTGGGAGCGACGGTGATGATCTATCCGCCGGGCTGGACCACCCTGCCGGTGACCATTTTCAGCCTGACCGATCGCGGTAATATCGCCGATGGCTCGGCGCTGACCATCGTGCTGGTGGGCGTCACGCTGCTGTTGATGATGAAGCTGGAGCGCATCGCCCGTCGTTTGTGTCAGAGATAAAGAGTGGATGTCGTCATGTGGGGCTGGCGCCTGACCGCCCGGCGGCGCTGCGCTTGCGCGGGCCTACGAGAGGAAGGTGGTTTTCTGTAGGCCGGATAAGGCATGTATGCCGCCATCCGGCATAAATGGAGCGCACCAGTCGTAGCCCGGCTAAGCGTAGCGCCAGCCGGGAACGCTCCTTC
>NZ_JAIJYL010000023.1:0-89795 GCF_019753495.1 Klebsiella sp. TF21-TM
TTTGACCCGGTGGAGCGCTTCACATTGACCTCTTCCATCGTGTCATTTTGACCTGATGGAACAGCGCATTTTGACCCGGTGGAGCGCTTCACATTGACCTCTTCCATCGTGTCATTTTGACCTGATGGAACAGCGCATTTTGACCCCTTCGATTTAGTCACTTTGACTTCATCTAAAAGCTCACTCTCATAGTTGATCGTGTAGTAGTTGGTCATGTCCCGCTGGGACTTGTTTAGTTGCTCGATTTTGAGCACGCCCAGGCTTTTCAGGCGGGTGAATGTGCGCTTCAGTGTGGACTCTGACCAGAACGGGAACTGCTCCAGCCACTGCTCTGTGGTGTTGTAGATCCAACGCACACCGTCACGCTCCAGCCCGGAGGTTGTCTCCTTCAGCCAGTAGTTCACCTGCTGTAACGCAATTGCTTCATTCAGGCCAATGCTGTACGCAAGGTCAGGATTGATGACTATCGGCCTTGATGGCATTAACAGGCTCATAAGACCCCTCTATTTCCCTGAATTTTCTTCTGAACTGCTCGATGGGGCTGAAGCACTCATGCTCGTACCTTTCGCGCAGGTATATAACGCGTTGTGTCTGGGGCTCCCAGCGAATGACCCGGACCGGGACACCGTAGTGATCTCTGAACCATCGGTTGAGTTCTCGCATACGCTCCCCGCCTGTCCGTTAAAGTCCCCTACCACCCACTGAGCAAACTGGTAGCAGACAGGCTCAAACCCGCCTGGTACTCTTACCCCATACACGAACTGCACCGGCCCTGCTCCACCAGGAACTGGCCGCGCTACAAGTTGCGACCTGCGGTATTGTGTTGATAAACTGTTCATGCGTTAGTAATCTCCACTGATAACGACACGCCACGACGCCAGGAGCTGCAACTCGCTGGCGTCACTTCTTTTTGCGTGCAAACAACGTGATAATTGCCGCGATCTCTTCTTCACGCGCAGCCAGGTGGCGGCGGTGATGCACCATGATTTCTTCAGCTTCATGTCTTTCGATTACCCCATCCTCAAGTGCCTGTTCGATAATCTGATCAACCTGTCCCCTGGCGGCAGAGGTACGCATGGCCCGGCTGAACAAGTCCACGCGATCCAGCTCTTCCAGGTGCGGAACATCCACCAACAGAGCACCACGACGGCGGGCGAAGTAGTCTGCCAGTAGTGACGTGTTGGAAATGTCTTCCATCGCTTCCAGCTCCGATACTTCAAAAAATCGACAGCCGTTTTTCTCGTAGAGGTTGTTGTTGAACTGCGTCACGGTCATTCCCAGTGCGCCAGCCATTGCTTCGCGCCCACCTGGATATGCTTTGCACATAGATTTCACGACTTCTTTGAGGTTCATACCTACTCCTTTCAAACTCGGGTGGTAGTTACAAATTTGATGCAGTGACATTAAGCTTTCGCATTGCTGTACCTCTTAAATAGGCCCAGTCAATGTCAGGACGAAGCTCTTCGCAGGTGACAGCACCACCAGTGGCTTTCTCAATCTCAGGGCATCGTTCCGCAGGTATTTGCCTAATGCCCGTTGTCCATTGATTCACTGTTGGTGATGAGATGCCTAGATTCCTTGACAAAGCGGCTTGTCCCCCAACAATGCGGCAGGCTTCACTGATTGCTTCAAGGCTACTTCTCATAAACGGATTCCTATGATTTCCACACAAGCAGATATTAGGCTAAGCCTAATAAACAATCAATAGGAATTGCCTAAGCTAAAGGTTATGAGGATTATTAGGCAATGCTTAGTGGTAAAGAATTGGGCCGAGCGATCGAGCAGGCCATAGACAAGAAGCTTTCAATAGGTTCTGCCAAGAGTAAGGCGGAAATCGCACGTCATTTCAAAATAAAACCCCCATCAATCCATGACTGGATCAATAAAGGCTCCATATCGAAAGAGAAGCTACCAGAGCTTTGGAACTACTTTTCTGATGTTGTGGGCCCCGAGCACTGGGGGCTAAAAGGATACCCGCTAACTGATACATGTGAGCCCGCAACAGATCCCATAGTTAAAAATGGTTCTATTGACGAACTCTATAATAAGGCTTCGAGAGAGAAAAAGGCTATCATTGATTTTGTCCTCTTAGAGCAAGGACAGCGTATACCTGGCTGGGTAGATAGCGACGCTAAAGCATATTTAGACTCACTAGAGATGAAGATAAGGAGATGGGCAGAGCAGGAGGAAGATGGAAAAAAACAAACGAAAGCCAGAGCTTAAGCTTATATGGTCTAACGGACAATATCTCTAAGCTCCATACATGTTAAAAGCTCTGAGATTGATTCACTTGCATAACTCAATCCCTGTGGGGGGATTGGCTTGTATGAAGCCCATCCGGGGATTGTGACTTGCTTTGATTTAACAGCAGGTTTTCACTTTGCATGGAGGATGCATGGAAAACTTCAAAGTACGTCTTAAAAATCACATTGAACATGTTAAAAATGTTAGAGAACACTGCACAACGGAAGAGACAACCAAGCAGGCTTTGATACTTCCTTTCTTGGACATCCTAGGCTTTAACGCATATGATCCGCAAAAAGTCAAAGCTGAATATGGTGCGGACTTCCCTGGTGTGAAAGTTGGTGAGCGTGTAGATTATGCTCTATTCTGCCAAGGTGTTCCCGTTATGTTTATTGAGGCCAAAGGTTGTAAAGAAAAAATGGACAACCATTGCCCTCAATTATCTAGGTATTTTAATTCTACTCCTGAGGTGACAATATCAGCAATTACTAATGGCATTGAATGGCGTTTTTTTACGGATCTCAATGAGAAAAACATAATGGATTCAACGCCATTTTTACGAATCATGATGGATGACATTAAAGATTCTGATGCTGAGCAATTATTTAGATTCCGGCATGATAAATTCAAACCAGAGGCCTTAAGAACACTTGCAGAAGAGAGTGTATATATTTCTGCATTTGTTAAAGTTGTGAGTACAAGCCTTCGGGAAGTAGATCATGAATTTGTTAGATATGTTGCAGGACGAGCAAATATTGGTCGTCAATTAAATCAAAGATTTATAGAAACAATAACTCCATTGGTGAGGCAGGCCGTAGAGAGGTCAGTAAGTGAAATGGTTGTTTCTGGTCTTTCATCAAGAACATCTATTCCTGAATTAGAATCCCCTGCTGATGTAACTGAAAATAATGTAATTGATGAGCGCGCAGATATTGTCGATGCAGAGAATCCCAACATCGTAACAACCTATAATGAAAGAATTTTATTTGAAAAAATCTGTTCTATTATAGGTCCTGCATACGAACTTCAAGCCAAAGACACAGAGTCATATTACTCTATTCTTTTCCAAGGAAAAACAAACCGCTGGCTGGTTCGCTATTATGACAAGAAGAACCGCTCAAACATACAGTTACCAATTGATATCAATGAAATAACAGGTAATGAAATTAAAAGAGCCGGACTTGAACATGATAACAATCGTATTTTCATTGAGCATCCCGAGGATGTATTAAGGATTTCAGGTTTAATCCTTGATTCTTTACAATATGTACAGAATGATGAGAATTTCAGAAAGCGTCGTCCATAATCATAAAAACACTAGCTTTATTTCACACAAATCCCGCTTATGCGGGATTTTTTTTGACTGCCGACAAACATTAGGCTAAGCCTATTGACATATCATTAGGCAAAACCTAATATCAAGTGAGTCTGATGGACTATGTCATCTTGGCGGCGCCATGTGCAAGCTAAGTGTTTCAGGCATGACGTGCGCCCCACCAGCACGGCGAAAAGGTGTGACGCCCGGGAAGAGTCCGGGACGCAACAGATGAGAGCATTGGCGGTGAACGGGCAAACACACAAGCCGTAAGCCGATCCGAACGCAATAGCTAATCGTATCAGTGCTCTCCTCGTTGTGACGTGTACAAGCGTATTGCAGCGCCGGTCGACGCAAAGACCCGGAAATCGACTGAGCAACAGCAGCTGGTTGCCAATACCAAAACAGAGCGGCGGGAAGTAAGCAGATTAGCGATCTGGTGTCACAACATTCATTCCCGATAAGTCCCCCTCTACTGAGGAGGTTTATCGGGACTGGAAGAGTTACCACTTGGAGACGGTCCTTTTAAATGTCCTGGACAGTGGCGCTTTGGTAGCGATAACAACCACTCCAGTTGATCCTGGGAGTTATCAGGTCAGTGAGCTGCCAGCACTCTCGACGGCAGTGACAGCCGGAAGTAGACGGCACAGCCCAGACGATATCTGAGTGGCTTTAAAAACAGATGGGAGCCGGTGGAAGCCCGGCACACAACAGGAAAAAGCACTGTGTTAGTCAAGTGAGTTTCCAGTGCTTCAGTGCTCTTTCCGTTGTGTGGAGATAACTAACTAATCCTTTGCAGAGGACACAGAAATGAAATTATCAAAGTTACGTAACGCCATTGTCTATCGGGCTACTTTGCCCAGTATTGAAGCGGTTGAAGAGCACCTGCAGGAATTGCCATACTCTGAACTTACAGAAACGGAGTTCGCACGGGCTTCCTTCGTCCCTAATCCGATTACCGGCGAGCTGGTTACGCCAATTACTGGCGGTTATGCAATCGTGATTCGCCGCGATGAGAAAATAATCCCCCAGCACGTCGTGATGAAAGAAGCCAATGAGCGTATCCAGCGCATTGAAAATGCATGTGGTCAGAAACTAAAGCGCGCTGACCGTAACACCATTATCCAGGATGCTAAGGTTCAGCTTTGCAAACAGGCATTCATCAAGTCGTCTCTGATCCTGGTACTGTATAACACTGAAGAAAATCTGCTGATCATTAATTCCGCCAATAAAAATATTGCCAATTTAGTCGGGGCGATGCTGGTTAAAGTGATCGGCTCAGTAAAAACAGTCACGATCAACATCAGTGATATCAAAAACGGCCTGACAACGCGCCTTAAAAACCATCTGGACGGCGAAGAATCAGCGTTTGCCGGGTTTGAGGTAGGTGATTATGTCCAGCTATCCCGCCTGGCAGAACAGAAAGAAGTTATTCGCTACTCTGCAGAGCACACTTCCGTTACCAGTGAAATTCTGGAGAGCCTGAACACAGGTTTTATCGTTGATAACATGGAATTAAGAGGCTGCGGCGTCTCTTTTCTGCTTACAGATAAATTCCATTTCCGGCGGATCGATACCAAGGATGATGATTATTCTGATGATGACGACAAAGCCTACCGCTGGCGTCACCAGGCAGGTACGGACATGTTCCAGTTCTGTAAAGTAATTAACCAGCTTTGTGATCTGCTCGCCTACAAAGAGCCCGAAGAACAAAAACCAGCAGCCTGATTAGAACAGCAGCAATTACCCCATTCTCATGGGTTGGGTTGCTGCACCCTAAAGCGCGTTGCAGCGCGTCAGTTGGAGAAATACAAAATGGGAAAAACAGTACAGCAGTTAATTAAAAATGCCTTTGAGGCAGCTAAAACAATGCCTCCTGCAAATTCAGAACTTATTAAAGAGCTGGCAACAATGCTCGATGTTTCGAATATTACCCTTCGGCAGGCATGTAAAGAACGTGACGCTATGAAGGAAGAAGTTATTTCCTGGGCGAAAGAATGCGATCGAATTGTTGAGCGTCACACAAAAACCCGCAGCAATATGCACGTCCTGGAAGCAATGCGCGATCTGAAGAGTATCTCAACGACATCCACCAGCAATGCGGAGGCTGTCTGATGGCTAAAGACTCAAAGGTTGTATACGGCGCCAGCGGCAAAACGAACGTTTTAACGTTCGAACCTGAAAGCCTGCACCTGGTTACCGACAAAACACACCCGCTTTACGATGAACGGGTCCACCTTCCTATCGACGAAGGGATGGTTCTGAACATCAAGGAGCTGGGTGTACTGGAACCTATCATCGTCTGGAAAGACCCTGAACTTGGGCTCACCTGCGTAGTTGTAGGCCGTCAGCGCGTAAAACATACCTTGGAGGCAAATAAGCTTCTTTTGAAAGAGGGCAAAGACCCACTGCTTGTTCCTGGGGTCGTTAAGCGCGGATCAGCAAATCAGATGGCTAAATACATGGTCAGCGAAAACGAAATTCGCCGACCTGATACACCGCTTGGCCGAGCTAAAAAAATGTCTGACCAGCTCGACCGCGGGCTCGATGAGGACGACATTGCAGTGTTGTTTGGCTGCAGCGTTCAGACCGTTCGTGCAACGCTCTCCCTTCTCGATGCCACCCAGGCCGTCAGGGAAGCGGTGGAGGCTGGCACAGTTACCGTTACCCAGGCGCGTCAGTTGGCATCGCTTAAACCCGAAGAGCAGCGGGAGAAGGTCTCTGAAATCGAAGCGGCAACTGCTGGCACAACCGGCCATGAAAAAGCTCGGCGTCAGCGTCAGATCCTCGGTGATGCAAAGCCGCGCCTGAAAACCCGCAAAGAAATCACAAAAGCCCTGAAATCTGCCGAGGGTGAATATGCGAACGCACTTCGTTGGGTGCTTGGGGAGGCGGTATGAATATTGATCCTGAGAATTACAGCAAATACACCCTGCGTCGGTTCGCCGCCATTTTTGATGTGATCTGCTGGGTGCTGATTGCCGTAGTAACCGTTGGTATCTGCATGTTTATTGAATGGGTGACAGCATGAACAACAACGGATTAACTCTCAACCAACTGTCAGAACGTAATGCCGCATTGGTCACTGAGGTCGAGAAATTACGTGCCGAGCGTGACCGACTGGCTGCGGAGAATACCTATCTTCTCAACGGCGCAGCCCGTGAACTTAACACTTCATGGATGTTCCACAAAACGATGCTGGGTGCTCAGGCGGCGCTGGCTTGCCTTTCGCTTGGCAGGGAGTCTGCTGCTCGCGACTGGCTGGAAGGTACTACAGACGAAGCTGGGGCCGAGATTCCCGATGATATTACCGTTGCTGGCCTGCAGGCATGGTTCGACAGCCAGATGGTCAGCAATGACGGAAAAAGCGGATTCCTGACCCGGGCAGAAGCCGAAGAGGCTATCAAGAAGGCATGTCCAGCCACCTCCGCTTATCTGGCCGGGATTAAGGCTGATGCGATTACCGCTTCTTTGGATGCCTGCTCTGACTATCTTGAAACTGACTGTGTTATGGACAGGCTTGATATCAGCTACGAAGAAGCTGAAAAACGTACGTCAGGAGCGATGGAGTTTCATGATTCGATCGTCGCTTTTGCCCAGCAGCTGCGCGAGGGGGCCAAATGATCCCCGACATTAGTTCGTTAATCACTGCTGGCGCGCTGTTTGTCTCCAACCATTCTGGCGGCAAAGACAGCCAGGCGATGCTCATCAATCTGCTTGAGGTCATCCCGCCGAAGCAGCTCGTTGTCGTGCATGCGTCCCTTGGCGCGATGGAATGGCCCGGAGCGCTGGAGCTGGCTCAGAAACAGGCAGAGGCAGCAGGCATACCGTTCATCGTCGCCCGTGCACACAAGACCCTGCTAGAGATGGTAGAGCGTCGATTCCTGAACCGCCCAGAGGTTCCGAGTTGGCCTTCTGCCAGTACCCGGCAGTGCACCAGTGACCTGAAGCGCGGACCTATCCAGCGCGAGGTTAGAGCCTATGCGAAGGCCAACGGGTTCAAGGTCATCGTTAACTGCCTGGGTCTGCGGGCTCAGGAGTCGCCAGGTCGCGCAAAGCGGCAGGCGTTCCGGAAGAACGAGACAGACTCCAATTCCGTTCTGACCTGGTACGAGTGGCTACCGGTTCACGATCTGCAGGCCGATGCGGTTTTCGCAACCATCAGCGGGGCAGGACAAGAGCCACACTACGCCTACGCACTGGGTAACGAGCGCCTGAGCTGCGTGTTCTGCATCATGGCAAGCCGCAACGATCTGAAGAACGGCGCAACGCATCACCCTGACTTGCTGGAGCAGTATGCGGCACTGGAGGCCCGTACTGGCTACACCATGCACATGAATCGGATCCCGATTAAGGAGCTTGCAGCATGACCAACATCACCGAACTGGCGCAGCGTATGAAGGCCGCTGCAGAGAAAGCGACTCCGGGCGAATGGTGGGCCGACGAAGTTAAAAACGAAGGGTGCTACGGGTCTGGCGATGACTGTGTAGAGGGATTCACCTCATACGCAATATATGGCTCTGACGGGCAAACTCTCTTTGATTCGCTCAACAGTGACGCTGCCTGCATCAGTGAGGAATACGACGGCGAGGGGCATGTGGCATGGGATGAGACGGCGCAGCGTAATGCCGAATTCATCGCCCTGGCTAACCCTGTCAACGTTCTCGCGCTGGTAGAGGCGCTGGAGAAGGCACAGGCGGAAAACACCGCTGGCGTGGCCGGGATGGCGGAGAGCTACGAAACCACTATTTCTATGTTGAGGTCGCGCATCGCCGAGCTGGAGTCCCGCGCCGTGAAGCTGCCGAAGCCTATTAGCGTTTTGCATCGCCGAGAGTTCACTGCGGCGCACTGCGCAATATACGCATACCCCGAGGCAGAAGTTAACGCGGCGTTGGATGACGCTGGCATCAAGTGGGAGGCTGAGTGATGGGAATAACTGAAGGATTTTGCGCCGATTTGTATTGCGACTGTGATGGTTGTCAGTCAGGGAAAATCTATCCGCAGGGGCAGGCTGATTTTATTGGCCGGAATATGACCGATATTTCTCAACAGGCGCGCAAAGCTGGCTGGCGTATCAGCAAAGACCGCCAGCGCTGCTATGCGCCGGGCCACAAAATTTCACGGGGAGCCAACCAATGACCAGCAAATTAACCAGAGAGCGCCTGCAGGAAATTGCTGAAGAAGGATTCCTGAAGCACGGCGAAAGCAAAGAGTTGGCCCGCATGGCGCTGGGCGCAATGGACAGCGAGCCTGTGGCGTGGACATGGCACTATCGTGAGCAATGGCATGTCACAAACGATAAATGCCGGGCAGAATTTGTCGCAAAAGATGGTGATGTGGCTGTACTGCCGCTCTATCGCCACGCGCAGCCAGCGCCGGTAGTGCCGGATGAAATGACTATCAGGGACGCCTGCAAATTTGTCCAGGATATGCGGTTGTTTGATGATGTGTCCGTGATAGTAATGCGCACCTGGAACGCCTGCCGCGCCGCCATGCTCGCAGCCGCCCCGCAGGAGGTGAAGTGAAAACGAACAAGCTGAAGCGTCGCCGCTGGCGGCGCATGCGGGATGCTTTGGCCGCATATAAGACTGAAGCAAGTGACTGGAAATCGTTGTACCTCGAACGCACTGCAGAAATCGCATCACTACGTAGTCAACGATTGTTGGTCCCTATGCCGGTAATTGTACCAGCGGAAATTTATAACCAGTTTAAAGGGGTAAGGGAGGACCACCAGCTGTGTAAAAGGTGTAATGACGGACTGCGTGGTGGCTGTTCGTCTTGTTCATATAGTGGCAGATAACCGGTTGCAGCCGGTTTAGTGGAGAACAACTCATGAGCGATCGCTTCCTGACTGATGAAGAACTGACAGAGGCCACGGGTTCGCCCCAAAAGTCACTGCAGAAAGAGGTATTAACGCAGAACGGGATCTTTTTTATTGAACGCCGGGACGGAGCAATCAAAACGACCTGGTTTCATATTAACCATCCCGTACAGCGCATACTTCCACCAGCAGGCCATATGCCTACTCCAGGCATGAACTTTGACGCTGTAGAGAGATAATATGGGCCGCAAAAGAGCGCCTGGTAATGAGTGGATGCCGAAGGGTGTGTTTTTCCGCCCTTCCGGTTACTACTGGAAGCCAGGAGGTACTACCGAGAATCTAGCCCCAGCAAACGCTTCTAAAGCGGAGGTATGGTTAGCTTACGAGAAAGTCGTTGAAGGTCGAAAAAAACTACTCACCTTTCAACAATTGTGGAAAAAATTTTTAAATAGTGCTGACTATGCAGACCTTGCCCCCAGGACACAAAAAGATTACCTGGCACATGAAAAATACTTGTTAGCGGTTTTCGGCGATGCAGAAGCAAAGGCCATTAAACCTGAACACGTCCGGCGCTACATGGACGCACGTGGTAAAAAAAGCCGTGTTCAGGCTAATCACGAGCATAGTTCAATGTCTCGTGTATACCGCTGGGGGTATCAGCGTGGTTATGTACCAGGTAATCCGTGTGTTGGTGTCGATAAGTTTCCTAAACCCCAGCGCGACCGCTATATAACTGATGAAGAGTACATAGCTATCTTCACTCATGCGACGCCTGCAGTTAAAGCCGCGATGGAAATTGCGTATCTTTGCGCTGCAAGGGTATCTGATGTTCTGAAAATGAACTGGAATCAGATTCTTGATAAAGGAATTTTCATACAGCAAGGTAAAACTGGTATTAAACAGATCAAAGCCTGGACTGAGCGTCTTAGTGCGGCTGTGGATATTTGCAGGGAATGGGGACAGGATGGCCCTGTTATCAGGACAATGTATGGTGAGCGTTATTCATACAAGGGATTTAATGAAGCATGGAGAAAAGCGAGAAACGCGGCTTCTGAAGAACTTGGTAGGCCACTTGATTGCACCTTCCATGATCTAAAGGCTAAAGGGATCTCAGACTATGAAGGTTCTGGCAGAGATAAGCAAAAATTCAGTGGTCATAAGACAGAATCACAGGTACTTGTTTACGACAGGAAAATTAAAATCAGCCCGACTTTGAACAAGAAAATGAGATGATTCTTTGGCGTCGGAGCATGCTCCGGCGCTAGAATTTTTCTCAGTGGATTTTCTCAATTTTTCTCATCGGGATGCAGGTCACTGAAAGGGAATGCTGTAAGTGTTTGAATAGTGGCGGAGAGAGGGGGATTTGAACCCCCGGTAGAGTTGCCCCTACTCCGGTTTTCGAGACCGGTCCGTTCAGCCGCTCCGGCATCTCTCCGCTGTTGTGGTTGCTATAATGCCAGGATCTTTGGCATTTTAATAGCTCCCGTTTCGGTAATCGTGTTCAAGTGACGACTTTGCGAGCAATATGATGTTTAAATGGCCCTGGAAAGCAGATGATGAGTCCGGCAACGCAGAGATGCCCTGGGAGCAAGCGCTTGCCATTCCGGTTTTAGCCCACCTTTCGCCCGCTGAACAACACAAGCTGACGCAGATGGCTGCCCGTTTCTTACAGCAAAAACGTCTGGTGGCGCTTCAGGGGCTGGAGCTGACTCCGTTGCACCAGGCGCGGATAGCTATGCTCTTTTGCCTGCCGGTACTTGAGCTGGGGATTGAGTGGCTGGACGGTTTTCATGAAGTGCTGATCTACCCTGCCCCGTTTGTCGTGGATGATGAATGGGAGGATGATATTGGTCTGGTCCACAACCAGCGGGTGGTGCAGTCGGGGCAAAGCTGGCAGCAGGGTCCTGTAGTGCTGAACTGGCTGGATATTCAGGACTCCTTTGATGCGTCAGGCTTTAACCTTGTGGTGCATGAGGTGGCGCATAAGCTTGATGCGCGGAATGGCGATCGGGCCAGCGGGGTGCCGCTGATCCCACTGCGCGAAGTCGCCGGCTGGGAGCACGATCTCCACGCGGCGATGAACAACATTCAGGATGAGATAGATCTGGTAGGGGAAAGCGCCGCCAGCATTGACGCCTATGCCGCCACCGATCCTGCGGAGTGCTTCGCCGTCCTTTCGGAATATTTTTTCAGCGCGCCTGAACTGTTCGCGCCCCGCTTCCCGGCCCTGTGGCAGCGTTTTTGCCATTTTTACCGCCAGGATCCGCTGGCGCGCAGACGTGAAAATGGCCTGCAGGACGAAGACGAGCGGCGCATTGTTCACTAAAACAACGTGTTGAGCTAAATTTAGCCATTTGAATCAGCAGGTTAATTTTAGTGTTGACACAAAAATGCCGGGCCAGTAGTATGCGCCTCGTTCACACGATTCCTCTGTAGTTCAGTCGGTAGAACGGCGGACTGTTAATCCGTATGTCACTGGTTCGAGTCCAGTCAGAGGAGCCAAATTTAAAAAGCCCGCTCAGGGAAACCTGAGCGGGCTTTTTGCTTTCCGTGAGCCCCCCGCCAGCGGGTATAAGCAGCATCGTACCGTAGGTACCGTCCAACGTTCCGTATGCGATCCCCGCAGGTGAAAAGCAGCGTCGCTGCTCCCAACCTTATGGCTACCGACTTTCGATCCGACGGTATCCACTGGGTCTGGCGCTGGGTAGCAGACGATCCCGATTCGCCAGTTACCGCTACAGACAGCGCGGGCTGCCCAACTGGCGGAAAGACCCGTAACGCTTAGGGTAGCCTGGCAATAACCTTAATCTCGAACTTAAATCCATAAAGCCACGTCACGCCGATCCCGGTCAGCGTAGGGTAAGGCGCTTCTCCCCAATATTCTGGCAGGATACTCCAGATAGCCTCGAGATTTGACTCAGGATCGACGACAAAGAGGGTAACGTCAACCACGTCCCCAAACGTGCAGCCCGCCGCTGCGAGCACAGCATTAAGATTTTTGAACGCCAGCCTGACCTGTGCTTTCAGATCGTGCTCAGGCGAACCATCCTCGTGGCTACCTACCTGCCCCGAAACAAACAAGAAACCATTGGATTTGATGGCCGGTGAATAACGATTGCGCTCATAGAGCGCCTGCCGACCGTGGGGAAAAACGGCTTCGCGTGCTGTCATGTTTGTACCTTTATACTGGGGCGAAATCAGCCCGGTGAATGTAAAGACACTGTACAACGGCCAGATCGGGCGGATAAACAAGCGACTTTGTCCCTCATTGTTTGTAATATCCAAACAATCGATGAAAGACAGGATAAGAAATGGATCGTTTCGATGCGATGCGCGCCTTTGCTCGGGTGGTGGAGGCAGGGAGCTTCACGAAGGCTGCCCAAACGCTTCATATGAGCAAAACCACGGTGACGCAACTCATTCAGCAACTGGAAGCGCGACTGCGCGTCAAATTGCTCCATCGCACCACCCGCAAGCTTGGGGTGACTCCCGATGGCGCGGTCTACTACGAGCGCGTCATCCGCCTGCTGGCGGACATGGAGGATGCTGAAAACAGCCTGTCCAGTGCGGCGATGACGCCCAGGGGAAGGCTACGGGTGGATGTGCCCAGTCCGCTAGCCCGCCTCATCCTGGTGCCGGCGCTACCGGCTTTCCACGCCCGCTACCCTGATATCCAGTTCGACATGGGCGTGAGCGACCGGAAGGTAGATCTGATCGGCGACAACGTGGATTGCGTCCTGCGCGGTGGCGAAATCACCGACCAGTCCCTAATCGCACGCCATGTCGGCGATTTGCCAATCGGCGTCTACGTCGCCCCCCGTTATGTGGAACGCCTTGGCGCTCCCGCACACCCGCGAGAGCTGCAAAACTGACCATTGCATAGTGGGATTCTTGTCCTCACGCACCAGTAAGATTGATCCTTTGGTACTGCGCAGTGAGAATGAACGTATTGAAATCACGGGCAACTACGTCCTTGCCGTGGATGATGGCAATGCTTACCTCGAAGCTGGGTTAGCTGGCTTAGGCGTGATTGCGCTGCCCAACTATATGGCGGCAGCGCATCAGGCCGTTGGCGCTTTGATTCCGTTATTTACACAATGGCGGATTAGCCCAATGCCTCTGTACCTGGCGTTTCCACCGAACCGCCATGTCAACGCCAAGCTGCGCGTTTTTATTGACTGGATCGTTGAAGTGATGCAGCAGCATGTCCCGATTGCCAACAATAAATAACGACATCCCAGCCCCCTGATTCGCTTATCAACGACGATGGGGGTCAGTAGTAGTGACTGTGGTCAGGCGTGTTTTGACAATAAGGATTCAGCAGAACTCATCCGTCTTATATTGTGGATAATGGCTATCATAACGGGGATCTTCGCTTTCATGGACAATGGCAGCCAAAAAAAAGATCCTCAGTAACAATCAAGTCCATAGACATATTTGCAGACTTTATCATCTCCTCCTGAGCCTCTCCTGGCGCCCTCATTAACACGCCATCACCGCCACTGTTGATAAGTTAAGGATCGGTTTCCCGATCCTTATCCCCAACAACGTTGAATACATCGACAGCAAAAGAGCCTTCTTTCAATAGCCGTTAATCAGACTAAACGACCCGCTACAAACTCCCCTGCGCCGCTGTGGCGCTGATATTCACCGGCATGCCGGAGCGGCGCTGCAGGGTTTGCTCGGCCTGCGAAGGACTCACTCCCGGCCCCTGAGTAAATTCGCGCAGCGCCGAGGTCATCGGCAAGGGGACTTTTCTGTCGGATTCAAATTCCGCCCGGTTGCGCGACAGCGGCTCGTGCACCTCCAGCCAGTGGCTGCCATCCGGTTCCACGGTGTACTTCACCGGCTGATCGATCAGCTGGACGCGCGTCCCCACCGGTACGTTATCAAACAGGAATTTAATGTCGTCATTGCGCAGGCGGATGCATCCCTGGCTGACGCGCAGCCCGATGCCAAAGTTGGCATTGGTGCCGTGGATGGCGTACAGCCTGCCGATATAGATCGCATACAGCCCCATCGGATTATCGGGGCCGGGCGGCACCATCGCCGGCAGGGTTTTGCCCTCTTTCGCATATTCACGGCGGGTATTGGCGGTTGGTACCCAGGTGGGCCCTTCCTGCTTGCGCTCTACCGCCGTCACCCAGTTACGCGGCGTTTCGCGTCCCGCCTGGCCAATGCCGATTGGCAGGACTTCCACGCTATTGCCCAGCGGCGGGTAATAATAGAGGCGCATCTCGGCGACGTTGATAACGATCCCCTCACGCACGGTGTCAGGCAGGATCAGCTGCTGCGGAATGGTCAGCGTCGAACCGGAGTGCGGCAAATAAACATCTACGCCGGGGTTCGCCTCCAGCATATTGCTCAACCCCTGGCCGTACTGGGCGGCAAAGCTTTCCAGTGGTTGAGTGTTGTTCTCCGGCACGGCAATGGTAAAAGCGCTGCCCACCAGACGGCTCCCCTCCGGCGGCAGCGGATAGCTGACGGCCAGCGCGCTGTGGCTGGCGAACAGCATCAGCGCCGAACAGAGTAATGTCACACGCCGCATCGTCATTTTCCCTTCCTCAGTCGCGACTCTCGTGTGTGAATTATAGCGGCATTTCCTCTCCCCGATCCGCTGGCCAGCATTTCCTTAAATCTGATAGTCGATAGCGGCCTCTTCCGGCTCCATCGCCTGGCGCTTGATCTCATCCAGCGACAGTCCGGCATTGCACAATTCGATAAAGCGCCAGACGTAATTACGCTGCAGCTGACCCCGCTTCAGTCCCAGCCATACGGTATTGGCATCAAACAGATGGCGGGTATCGAGCCGCGTAAAGGTGTCCGCTTCGCGGGCATCCCCGGACTGCTCGGCAACCAGCCCGACGCCCAGCCCCAGCTCGACGTAGGTCTTGATCACATCGGAATCCTGGGCGCTCAGCACAATATCCGGCATCAGCCCTTTGCGGTTGAAGGCCTCATCGATCCGCGAACGGCCGGTGATCCCCTGGCGATAGGTGATTAACGGCCAACGGGCAATCGCCTCCAGCGTCAAAGGAGACACCTGGGTCAGGGGATGGTCTTTGGGTACCAGCAGGCTGTGATGCCAGCGGAACCAGGGGAAAGCCGCCAGCGTCGGGTCGTTGCTCAGACGCTCGCTGGCGATGCCGATATCCGCCCCGCCGTTATGCAGCAGCGCTTCGATTTCCTGCGGGGTGCCCTGCACCAGCTCGACGCGAACGTCGGAGAACAGCTCGCGGAAAGCTTTAATCACCGGGGGCAGGCTGTAGCGCGCCTGGGTATGGGTGGTGGCGATGGTTAAGACGCCGGAGGCATCGTTAGTGAAGAGATCCGCCAGCCGCCGGACGTTGCTGGCTTCATTGAGGATCCGCTCAGCAATGGATAACAGCGCTTTACCCGGCTCGGTCATGCCTAACAGGCGTTTGCCGCGACGGATAAAGATCTCAATCCCCAGCTCCTCTTCCAGTTCCCGGATATGGCGGCTGACGCCTGACTGCGAGGTATAGAGCATATTCGCGACTTCCGTCAGGTTGTAATCCTGACGGGCCGCCTCACGGATAATTTTCAGTTGCTGGAAGTTCACCCTTTCCTCCGGGCCAATGGACTTAACGTATCTGCTATTGTTAAAGTCTGTTGTCCCGGGTAACAAATAATAAAAACCAGCAACTTATTCCTTAAGAGAATATAGCCTAACTAACCAGCTGCAGTTCGCGGTTCTCCAGCGACGGACGGCTCACCAGAGACAGCAGGATCTCCTTCACCGCCTGCGCCTGCGGCGACAAACCGCCGCGCGCCGACATGTTCAGCGACAGCGACAGGCTCATTGACGGCGTGCTAATCCGCGCCATCCAGCCGTTCGCCGCGCCGCACAGGGAGCGGGCAGCGGATTCCGGCAGGACCGTCGCCCCCATGCCGCTGGCGATAGCCGCGGTCAGGGTGGTAATGGATTCGATCTCGCCGATAATTTTCGCCGACAGACGACGCAGGGTGAACGCCTCAGTGACCCGCGCCCGTACCGCGCTGTAATCCCGCGGCAGGAACAGGTTCATCTCCGCCACCGCCGTGAGATCCACGCTCTGCCCCGGGCAGTCGCGGGTGCCGACCAGGTAGAGGTCTTCTTTCAGCAGCGGCTGGCTGACGATGCCCGCCACCGGCGAACGCTCATACAGCACCGCCATATCCAGCTGGCCCGCCAGCAGCTTGTCATTCAGCGCAGTGCCGCTGCTCTCCTGCAGATAGACCATCACCTCGGGCAGCTCATTACGCACCGTCTGCAGCAACGGCATGGTAATGGCGGAGGCCGCTGTGCCCGGCGCCAGGCCGATCGAGACCTGGCCACGCAGCGTCTGGCCGACGTTATTGACCGCCAGCTGCGCCTGCTCACACTGGCGCAGAATGGTCCGCGCATGGGTATAAAGGATTTTACCGGCTTCCGTTGGCGTGACCCCTCGCTTGGTGCGTATCAGCAGCTGCTGGTCCATTTCACCTTCCAGGGTCGCGACCTGCTGGCTGAGGGCCGGTTGGGCGATGTGCAAGACTTCAGCGGCCTGGGTCAGACTGCCGATATCGACGATTTTCACAAAATATTTCAGTCGTCTTAAGTTCATTTTGCCTCCTGTAAGGAACGCCAGCGTCAACGCTGGAAGTATGATGAAACTGGTTTTGCAATTTGCTTGCCAGCTTTTCATTTCCGCTGCCGTTGCCCGCCACAGGCGGTGTTATAAGGGATAGTGATAGCAATCCGGTTTTTATTTGCCCGGTAAGCAGATTGTGGTATGCCCCATTAGGGGTACATTCGCACTACAACGGTGCAATCTGATGAAAAAAACAGCGCATGGGCGGGTGTTGCTGAAATTGTCAGCAGTCGAACGCAATTCTTTGAATCAGGCTTTGACAAGGCCGGGTGGCATCGTTAATATGCGCCCCGTTCACACGATTCCTCTGTAGTTCAGTCGGTAGAACGGCGGACTGTTAATCCGTATGTCACTGGTTCGAGTCCAGTCAGAGGAGCCAAATTTAAAAAGCCTGCTTTCGAGCAGGCTTTTTGCTTTTCCGCGCCAGCTGCGCTGCCGGAAGGCGAAGGATCCTCCCTCCGGCGATGGCGCCCCTAGCGCAAGCTCTCTTCCTTCAGGTCTATCTCTCGCAGCACCTCATAAAAGGTGATATCGCTAATGTTGTGGGCGCGACGCAGCCGGAACAGCTCCTGACGCTGGGCGATAATGACCTCTCTTTGCATATATTTCTCCAGCCTGGCGCGCTTAGCCAGCTCCAGCCCGACGTCCTGCCCTTCGTCATTGTCGTTATAGTGCAGCCGCCGCTGGTAGGTTTCCAGCAGCATATTGCCGGCATCAGCCCGCAGGGCCTGCTCAGTCGGATCCTCCACCGGCTCGTCGAGTAGCGCATTCAGCCGGTTGATAGCCACTTCGGTCATGACGGCGCCAATATCGTCTTTGCCGGTGTCATGGGGTAAATCATCGGCAAGATAGCGGGTCATGAACGGCAGGCCGATAGCCGCCACCAACAGCGACATCAGGATCACCGCCATTGAGAGAAAGATCAGCAGTTCGCGGCCCGGGAATGGTGAACCATCCGCCAGCACCGCCGGCAGCGTCAGAATACCGGCGAGCGTCACGGAGCCTTTGACCCCCGCCAGCGCCATGACGGCGAGGATGCTGAATCGCGGACGGACGGTGATGGCTTTGCCCCGGCGTTTGCGGCGAAAAATGGTCAGCGTCATCGACAGCCATACCCAGGCGAAACGCATCAGACCGAGCGCGAGGGTGATGGCCACGGCGTACAGCAGCAGATACCAGGGCGAAGGGACGCCGGCCTGGCTGGCTACCGCCGGCAACGTCCTGAGCATGCGGGGCAACTGCTCGCCCAGCATCAGGAAGATCATCCCGTTGAGGGTAGTCTGCAGCATGGACCACACCGCGCTGCTTTTCATGCGCGTCGCGGGTAGCCGGGGCCCCGACAGCTGTTCATAGTGCATCGCAATGCCGGCGGCGACGGCAGCAAGAATGCCGGAGACATGGAACGCCTCGGCCAGCAGGTAGGCGGCGAAGGGGATAAGCAGGCTGATCAGGATCTGGATGGCCGGCTCCTCGCGGGTGCGCCGCACCAGAAAGTTATTACATTTGCCGGTGACCCACACCACCACGAGCCCACTGAGGATGCCCCCGAACGCCATCAGGAAAAACTTCATCACCGCCTCTCCCGGGGAGAAGCTGCCGGTCAGCACCGCGGCGATGGCGAAATTAAAAGCGACGAGGCCCGAAGCATCGTTTAACAGCGATTCCCCTTCGAGGATATGCGCCATCCGGGAAGGCAGCGGCGAGCTGGCGGTCATTGCCGATACCGCCACCGGATCGGTGGGTGACAGAATCGCCGCCAGGGCAAACCCCGCCGCCACGGTGATCGCCGGAATAAGCCAGTGAATAAACAGGCCAATGCCGAGGATAGTGACCATCACCAGGCCTATCGCCAGCGACAGAATCGGCTTCATATCGCGGAAAAACGCGTCTTTCGGGATCCGCCAGCCATCAAGGAAAAGCAGCGGCGGGATAAACAACAGCAAAAAGATGTGCGGATCGAAATCGACCTGAAAACCACCGGCGGCCAGCGCGGCGCCCGCGGCGATCTGGATCAGCGGCAGCGGCACTTTAACGGGCAGAAGATGGGAAATGAACACCGTCACCACGATGGCCATCATAAAGACCAGCACAATAGCGATTAGCGACATTCATCCCCTCCTTTGACGGCAATATTCATTCTGTACATCAGGCTGTTATTCCTTTTTCGCAGGTGTGGTTTCGGCGGCGGGTTATTTATCCAGACGCCGATAATAAAGGACAGGCTTTCCTGCCTTGCGGCGTTTTTATTTAAACTGAGGTGGCAACCGGCGCCCCTTCAGGGGGGACAATGTGTTTTATCATGCCGGAGTTGTCAATCCGCCAGGGTCTGCAAATCATCGCCAGCCCGGCAATATAATCGCTACCATTCATCCTTATCATTCCGTGGCGGCCAGAGAGATATATGGTCAGCGGAATAGTCTCAGCGGATTGATATTCTCTGCAGCAGCCGCGCGGAGAACCACGCATTAATAATTGATGATAATCCGCGTCGCCTTCTGCCTCGAATTCCCGCCCTTCTCTGCCATACATGGCTTGCCCCCCACCGGGATTGGGGGTACCCTGACAAACAATTAAACCATACGGTCTAAATGATGAATCCCGCTACCTCCGCCAACCAGAAGCCCCGCCGCGGCCGACCGCCAAAGGCCGATCGCCAGTTTGTCGACACGCGACAGGCATTGATTCGCTCGGGCCTGGAGGTGCTGACCGAAACGGGCTATCTCGCAGCGGGTATTGATGCGGTGATCAAGAACATCGCCGTGCCGAAGGGGTCGTTTTACCACTGTTTCAAAAGCAAGGAGGCCTTTGGCCTCGCCGTGCTTGCCGCCTATGGCGACTACTTTGCGCATAAATTAGATAGATTCCTGCTGGACGACGCCGTGCCGGCGCTGGAACGGATGGCGGCCTTCGTGCGTGATGCCGGTCAGGGAATGGAGAAATACCAGTTTCGTCGCGGCTGCCTGGTAGGCAACCTGCTGCAGGAAGCTCCGCTGTTGCCCGAGGCATTTCCCCAGCGGTTGCAGACCATCCTGGCGGCATGGGAGGCGCGCGTGGCCCGCTGCCTGCACGAGGCGCGGGCTGCCGGGACGATCGCCAGCGACACCTCACCGGAGACGCTGGCCCAGGTGTTCTGGATCGGCTGGGAAGGCGCGGTGATGCGCGCCAGGCTGGTCCAGTCCGCCGCTCCCCTTAACCAGTACTGGGATTTCTTTGCGCACACTATGATGACAATAACACCTGCACAGGACGGCGATAGCGCCGATAACTCCCTTCAGACGAGGAATACTCAGTCATGAAAGCATTAGTTCTGGACCAGATTGACAACCGCACCGTGGCCACCGTCAAAGCGATTGACCTGCCCGCCCTTACCGAAGGCGACGTGCGGGTCGCCATCGACTGGTCGAGTCTCAACTATAAAGATGCCCTGGCGATCACCGGCAAAGGCAAAATCATCCGCCAGTTCCCGATGGTGCCGGGGATTGATTTTGCCGGCCGGGTAAGTGAAAGCCGCGATCCGCGCTTTGTTCCCGGCCAGGCCGTGATCCTCACCGGCTGGGGCGTGGGCGAAAACCACTGGGGCGGTCTGGCCACCGAGGCCTGTGTCAAAGGCGACTGGCTGGTTGCCCTGCCGGAGGCGCTCAGCGCGCGCCAGGCGATGATCATCGGCACCGCCGGCTTCACCGCGATGCTGTGCGTCGATGCCCTCGTCAGCGCGGGCATCACCCCGGAAAGCGGTGATATCCTGGTCACCGGCGCCAGCGGCGGGGTCGGCAGCACCGCCGTGGTACTGCTGAAAGCGCTCGGCTACCGGGTGACGGCCGTATCGGGCCGCGAGTCGACGCACGACTACCTTCGCCAGCTCGGGGCCGACGCCATCCTGCCGCGCAGCGACTTTGCAGAGACCCGCCCGCTGGAGAAACAGCTGTGGGCGGGCGCGGTGGATACCGTTGGCGGCACGATGCTGGCCAAAGTGCTGGCGCAAACGCACTATCGCGGCTGCGTCGCCGCCTGCGGTCTGGCCGGGGGCTTCGATCTGCCAACCACCGTGATGCCGTTTATTCTGCGCAATGTGCGTCTGCAGGGGGTGGATTCGGTGATGGTGCCCACCGCAGAACGCGACGCGGTGTGGCAGCGTCTGGCCCAGCTGCTGCCGGAAAGCTACTACCAACAGGCAGCCACGGAAATCACGCTGGAGCAGGCGCCAGCGTATGCCGCAGATTTCCTCAGCAACAATATTCATGGCCGCACGCTGGTCAACATCGGCCAGTAATCCTCTCCTCCCGGCGCCCCACGGCGCCGGTCCCCGGGGCGATCCTGACATATCATTTCCTTCCCCACGGGATTATGATGACGCGAACGAATGGCTTTGCGAGTGGTAAAGAACGTAAATGGATGTCATAAGCATCATTATGGCGGCGGGCAAATCGTCCGTTGACGTCGCGCTGTATACGCTGTTGCCGATCATGGTGATCATGCTGATTATCATGAAATATCTGGAGGTCCGCGGCATCCTCGATGTGATTGTGCGCTGGGTTGCGCCATTGCTGAAGCCCTTCGGCTTAACCGGGATGAGCGCCTTCGCCCTGATCCAGATTAACTTTGTCAGCTTCGCCGCCCCGCTGGCCACGCTGTCGATTATGGACAAACGCGGCGTTTCTGACCGGCAAATGGCCGCCACCCTTGCCATGGTCTTCGCCATGGGGCAAGGCAACGTCTTTTATCCCCTCACCCCTTTCGGCCTGCACTGGCTGGCCTCGATCGTTATCTCAGTGGTCGGCGGCCTGTGCGCGGCGGCGGTCGCCTGGCACGTCACCGGACGGCGCCTATCGGTCGCCGAGAACCCTCGCGCGGAAGCGCTGCCCAACGCCGAGCAGAACAGTCAGGGCATTCTGGCGGTGATCAACAGCGCCGGCTCCGACGCCATCCGCCTGGCGCTCGGCGCGGTGCCGATGCTGATCCTGTCGTTAACCATCGTCGGACTGCTGCAGGGCGCTGGCGTCATCGACCTGCTGCAGCAGCTACTGAAACCGGTGCTCGGCTGGCTGCATATTCCGCAGAACTTTGTGCTACCGGCGCTGGTGAAGTGCGTCGCCGGGGGCACCGCTTATTTTGGCGTCATTTCCGAGCTGATCCAGCAGGGCAAAGTCACCGTCAGCCAGGTCAACGCCTCGGCAGGCCTGCTGATCCAGACCTTCGATCTGCCCGGGATCGGTATTTTCCTCGGCATCAGCTCACGGTTTGTCCGCCTGTTTCGCTTCGTGGCTCCCGCGGCGATCGTCGGCATTCTGCTGCGCACCGTCCTGCACCTGATCCTCTTTTAACGCCTCCGCGCTGGCCTGCGCCTTCAGGCAGGCCACTACCGCCGCCTGCTCGCCGCAGGCGATATGCTCATCGACGCGGGCCAGCATCCACGGAAAGAAAGGATTGGAGGTGACGCGCATTAACGTCTCCAGCCCCACGCTCAGCGTCCCGGTCTCTCCGCGCAGTGAAATGGTGCCCAGACTAATGCCGTAGCGGTTCTTCTCGTCCGGCTCACGACCATACAGCGAGTCGCTCAGGGGAAACGGCACTGCCACATGCGACAGGGAGTACATATCCGCCGGCCAGGCAAGGTGTAAGGGATAACGATGCTCTTCCCGTTCCTGCGCCAGCGTGGTACGGGCGATGGTCTGCAGGGTGTGCGCCGTCGCGTTGGTCACCACCGTCGTGGTATAGGCCCGCGGCGCCGGCGGCAACAGCGTATTCACCGCCGCATAAAGCGCGGGACGGAACAGGACCCGGAGATCCGCCGCCTGGTTTATGTCGAACACCACCAGCTCGCTGCCGTTGTCCGGCAGGTAGCGATACAGGGACTCCACCACCGCCCGGGTGCTGACGGTGGAATCCATTACCGACTGAAAGGTGAGGACCGGCGGCAGCGCTTTCAGCGCCCCCTGACGGGACGCGCGAATAATCTGCTGCTGCAGCGCCTGGCTCAACAGCCAGGACTGTCTCGCCGCTTTTACCGGAAACGAGTTGTACTTGAACGGATTAAACTCAGGCGCCACGTTCAGCCAGGCCGCGCGGGCAAACGCCGGGAAGATGGACGGCAGCCCGGCGAGACCGGCAAAACGGGCAAACGCCGTCACGCCGATCATCGGCGACAGCAGGATAATCTGCTGCGGCTGGCGCAAGTGGCTGTCCTCCAGGCTATCGAGGGCATACTTGAGCGCCAGCGCGCCGCCGTTTGAGTAGCCGACCAGATGCAGCGGCACGTCCGCCCCGGCCAGGCGCGTCGCTTCCCGCACCGCCAGACGCGTTGCCGCCAGCCAGGTCTCCCAGTCAACGGCGGTTAACGCTCCCGCCGCGGTGCCGTGGCCCGGCAAACGCGGCGCCACCGCCACATAGCCCCGCTGCCGCCAGAGCTGCGCCAGATAGCGCACGCTGTAGGGCGAATCGGTCAGGCCATGGAGCAGCACCACGCTGCCGCGCGGCTTGCCCTGCGGCAACAGTATAAAAGAACGGTTCCAGTCCTGCGTAAACTGTCCCGGCCAGACGCGGCTGTGGCGATAAAAGCGGTTGACGGGGGTTTTATCTTCCTCCGGTAAAGCATCCGTCACCTCGCGCTGGAGATCGGCGAAAATGGTCTTCTCCCGCGCCAGATATTGGGCAAAGGTCGCCTGGTCGATCTCTTTGGCCGCCATCTCATTGCCGCGCCAGGTATGCCAGCGATGCAGCGCCGGGCCGCGCTGCGACTCATAGATCCGTCCGGCGAGAAACACCACCAGCAGCGCCAGCACCGCAATGCTCCCTTTTTTCAGCAGTGAGCCGATAACGGCGCCCGACGTTCGCCAGTGTCGTAATAGATGCTTCATAACGCTCTCTCTGATATTTATCGCGTAGCCGAACGCGTTCTGCCCTTTTCCTGACAGGCGCTTCTCACGGTCTGCTTTTCAGCATAGTCATCGCTTCCGGCAAATTAAACCCGGCAGATCATTCCCTGCCGGCGAAAAAAAACCTACCGCTGAGATCAACGTTTGGTCGCCTGTTTTTAAACACTGCATAAACCAGCGGGATAATCTTATTGTCAGATTTTTAAGAAACATGAATTATCGGCGGATGTGTCACCAGGAGAGGAAAAAAACAGATGGAGTGGTGGGTAAAAAAAGTCCAGGATAATTCTCCGTCCAGCCCCTGCCGCGTCGTGCTCCAGAGCGGCGCACTGGAGATGATCGCTGAGATTGAAGCCTGTCGCCTCCGCCTGCGGGAAGGGGATAAACTCACACCGCTGGCCGATGCGCGCTATTGTCTGAATAATAATCCGGCGCAGACATTGAAGATCCGCAACGCCAGCCATTATAGCAGCGCGCGCTGGGCAAACGCCGGTAAATAAATCGAGTCCGGCCCCTGTGCCGGTATTGATCTGAGTATCTTCGCAACTGACAGATAAATTCCCCTTCGCCCTTTTCCCGCTGTGACATACTATCGGGAATGTCAGCAGACCTGAAACAAGGAGCGAATCATGAATAACAAGGCCGCCAGTCTGACCCCGGAACAAGCGCTTGCCGAGCTGGAATCGCGTTATGAAGCCTCGGTCACGGCGTTGCGCAAAGCCATCGGCGACTATATTGACCATCATACGCTCCCTGATACCGAAGCCCGCGCGGAAGGCCTTTTTGTCTATCCGCAGCTGTCGGTCTCCTGGGACGGCGCCGATCATAAAGCCCTTAAAACGCGCGCCTGGGGACGTTTCACCCATGCCGGGTGCTATACCACTACCATCACCAACCCGAAACTGTTCCGCCACTATTTACTCGAACAGCTGACCCTGCTGTATCAGGACTATGGCGCCCATATTAGCGTCGAGCTGTCGCAGCATGAAATCCCCTACCCTTACGTGATAGACGGTTCCACCCTGACCCTTGACCGTTCGATGAGCGCCGGTCTGACGCGCTATTTCCCCACCACCGAGCTGTCGCAGATTGGCGATGAGACCGCGGACGGCCTGTTCCATCCTACCGAGTTCTATCCGCTGTCGCACTTTGACGCCCGGCGCGTCGATTTTTCGCTGGCACGTCTGCGGCACTATACCGGCACCCCGGCGGAACACTTCCAGCCCTACGTGCTGTTCACCAACTATACCCGCTACGTGGATGAGTTTGTCAGCTGGGGCTGCAGCCAGATCCTCGATCCTGACAGCCCCTATATCGCCCTCTCCTGCGCCGGCGGGATCTGGATCACCGCCGAAACCGAAGCGCCGGAGCAGGCCATTTCCGATCTGGCGTGGAAGAAGCACCAGATGCCGGCCTGGCATCTGATCACCCACGATGGCAAAGGGATCACCCTGATTAACATTGGCGTCGGCCCGGCCAACGCCAAAACCATCTGCGACCACCTGGCGGTGCTGCGCCCGGATGTCTGGCTGATGATCGGCCACTGCGGCGGCCTGCGTGAAAGCCAGGCAATCGGCGACTATGTGCTGGCCCACGCCTATCTGCGCGACGACCATGTACTGGATGCGGTGCTACCGCCGGATATTCCCATCCCCAGCATTGCCGAAGTGCAGCGCGCCCTGTACGACGCCACCAAGCAGGTGAGCGGGATGCCGGGCGAGGAAGTGAAGCAGCGGCTGCGTACCGGGACGGTGGTCACCACCGACGACCGTAACTGGGAGCTGCGCTATTCCGCTTCCGCGCTGCGCTTTAATCTCAGCCGCGCGGTGGCTATCGATATGGAGAGCGCGACCATCGCCGCCCAGGGCTATCGCTTCCGCGTCCCCTACGGCACGCTGCTCTGCGTCTCGGACAAGCCGCTGCACGGTGAGATCAAGCTCCCCGGTCAGGCCAACCGCTTCTATGAGGGGGCCATCTCTGAGCATCTGCAGATCGGCATTCGGGCCATCGACCTGCTGCGCGCCGAGGGGGATCACATGCACTCGCGTAAGCTACGCACCTTCAACGAACCGCCGTTCCGCTAACCGGCGACGGGGGAAGAGAGAGGAAAACGCTGGCGTTCCCCGCAGGGGAGCGTCAGTGCCCGGGTGAGCGAAACAAACGTCCCGGCGGTGGCTGCGGATTATGAGTCCGCAAGGAAACGGACAGACAGAAAAGCAAAAAGCCTGCTCGAAAGCAGGCTTTTTAAATTTGGCTCCTCTGATTGGGATCGCCTTTGCCATTAACTGGCTGATTGGTAAGCTAAAGTAAAATTTCTTGGTTGTCAAGACCACCAGAATGACCACCATTTAGATTATATATCTAGAATGGTGCTAATCAGCGCGCCTATTAAAGAGGATGTGAAATCTTGAGCTCATTTGATCTACTGGCACTAATTTGACGCTCCATCAATTGTGCTTCATGTAAAGCTGCATCACTGAAACTTTTACCAGTTAGAAGAGTATCAATTGCTTTAAATAATGACGAATCAAACTGGTTATGAAGCCATTGATATCTCCCCCAACGGAGTTTTTTAAACTCAGAAGAACACTCTTCACCAAATGCAACTAAAATTAAGTTTACAATATTATCATCGCAATGCCATGCCACTTTGGATGGCTCATTCTTTCCTGCCTTCAATAAATAAATGGAGCGCATCAAAATAGTGCAATAAGTAGAATAAAGTGCCCACACAAATTCACCAATATGTGGCCTTACCAACTTAACTTCTTCAGAGCTGGCATTGATTAAATATGTCATATCAAATTGTTCCAATTCATGTGAGTATTTATGTAATCGTGTATCAGTATAAAAATTTTTCATTTCTTCATCAGTAAGAACGTCCGTAAAAGAGGCTGCACCCGGGAAGTTTTTGCGAAAGTCGATTATCCCCTTCCAAAGAATATCGACTGCATCAATTTTTCTTGAAATTGTTGCTTTTTGTACCTCAGAGAAAGACGCAGCAGCAATTTTTAATATGTTTGATTGTCGATCGAATTCTGCCTTCATATCTGTTAGATGAGCATCGCCTTCGTTTTTAAGTTCAGCCTTAAGCCTCTCTAATTTATTATCATATTCATTTTTAATACTTAAATGAATTCGGTTTCCAATCCAGGTTCTAAAAAGCCATCCAACACCAGTCAGAAATATCAGACTGAAAGCGGTGGATGTGATCGTTTGTAAAAGGAAACTTCCTAATATCTCCATTTTTAATCCCAGTTATTGTTTATCGCTGTGAGAAAGCATCCTAATTCGATGCGGCCAATCCTACCATTTTATACTGAAATTTACTGTAACTTAATGAATTTATTGGTTTAATTAATTTTATGAGGTATCTGTTTGATTCTCTTGCTTTTGTCTTGCAAGTATCCGAGTAATGTATTTGAATATTAAGAATATAAAAGTTCAATGACTTGGTGTATGTAATCATTTTGTTGGGAGGTTGTTGGTATTATGAGTGACCGAAGACCAGAAAAGCGATTTAGTAACAGCCCCCTAAGTGCCGCCCACAGGGGTTACGTCTACCAAGATTTGGTCACGGCGTATCTATTCATCTGTTGCCTTGTTCGCCGAGACGAGAAGATAACAGTTGATCGCAAAACCGTTGAAGACGATCGTTTTGATGATATCGAGGTCATTGCGAATGGGTGTAAATTACGTAGACAACTTAAATCAAGTGAAAATATAACTAGGCCATTAACTTTCGATGATTTTGATAAAAAGAATTCATCTTTACGGTTTGATCGATTGGTCAACACGTTTCTCTCCTCAGAAGATAATACTGCTACAGAAGAATATCGCCTCTGTGCAACATGGCAGTATCCTGATTCTGACGACCCTGTTGTTGAATTACTTATACCAGCTGATAGTGCTGGTACTTTCGATGGATACTCCACGGAGCTATATTATTTAGACCCTGATAAGGTCTGGCCGAAAAGTTCTTCCCCAGTATTTAAACCATTGGTGAGTATTCCTGAAGGGGAAGCTGTACCTAGTCGCAATGATGTAATTGCTTTTTGCGAGCGGTTTATTATTGAAATTGCATTTCCTGCTGCTTCCCTTGATCTTGAACATCCCGGTCCTCTCGAAAATTTACTATTAAAAATGCTTGTGGAGCATGTTGGTATAGGTCGCTATCCAAATGATGAACGCCGCGTGGAAGATGTGGCGGCACTGGCAGTTCATATTGCAAATGTTGCAAGGACAAGAGGAGAATCATTATCGCCATCCCTTATAGCGCAACGTTTATCACTCCGTACCGACTTTGGTCGTATTGCTCAAGCATTCCCTTTAGACAGAGCTGTTTTATTCGAGCGAAAGTCATTACAGAAACAACTCTTTGAGGCAGCACAACAACAAGGGGTTCATCTTGTTCTTGCTGGTCCAGGGGCTGGTAAATCATGGTCTTTGACGCAGTTGTCAGAAGAACTGGTACAACAGGATTTTATTGTTGCTCGCCACTATTGTTTTTTGGAACCAGGGGATGAACTGGTTGAACGAAGAATTACAACAAACGTTTTCTTCGCTAATTTGCTGGCTGAATTGCATGAATCCTGTCAAAAAAATGCAATCCCTATACAACAGGTTTTTTCTTCAGGTATTCATGAGCTCGAACAGACCTTAGGTGAAATCTCTGCCTCTGAAAGACATACTGTGATCATTGTTGATGGGTTGGATCATATTGCACGTGTTCGTGATTCATCATTAGACCTCAGTGATAATGAAACAGATATTGTTGAACAATTGGCAACGCTTGAACTACCAGAACGAGTAACACTAATTATCGGCTCGCAACCAGGAAAACATCTTGAGCCATTACGGGAAGTATACAACTCTAATTTAAACGAATACGTTGTTGAATCTTGGTCATTGGAAGAGGTCAGGGAGCTAGCGATAAAACTTGGGTTAGGTACTGCACTAGCAGAGATTAATCTACAAGAAAAAGAAAATAACGTAATACAAATACTGTTCCAGCGCTCGGAAGGTAATCCTCTATATACTCGCTACCTTTGTTTTGGTCTGATGGATGGTCTTTTATCTGGTGCAATTACTGAACCGTTTGAATGGCTCATAGGGGTGCCCGACCTAAATGGCGATATTAAACATTACTACGGGCACCTGTATTCGTCGGCAGGTAAACAAGCCCAGGCTATTGCTGATCTTATGGGGGTGATGGATTTCTCAGTAACTGAAAGGGAATTATGTGAAATTGTCGGTCCATTACTTAGAGGATATGTTTCCGCAGCACTACAGATCCTACGTCCTGTCCTAACCCAGGCAACTACTCAGGGCGGCATGAGGATATTTCATGAAAGCTTTCGACGTTTCATGATTGATGAGCTGGTTCGTCAGGGAAGACAAGTTGCTGATATTTTATATCCCGTTGCAGTATGGTTGGAAACACGAGGTTTTTTTGTTGATGCTAAAAGTTATCGCTTTTTGCTACCAATTATGAGGAGAGCTGGAAGAGATAACGAAATTCTGACATACGTTTCAGCATCATTTGTACGTGACAGTGTCGCTCATGGCTATCCTTCTGAGGCTATTCGAAAAAATATTATGCTTGCGACGGATGTCGCTGCTCGTACTCTTAACTGGCCTGCATTGGTCCGCTATGCTGAATTATCCAGAGCACTTAATTCTTGCTTTGAGGAAGGGAATAATGATTGGCAAGAGTATTGGCGGACTTACTACTCTATTTATGGTGCTGATGCATTAGCCGAGAGGTTGTTGTTCGATGGTCGTCCAACACTAACTCAAAAAGAAGGTTTACTGGCCTGTCAGTTAGTTGATTCCAAGGGGGTTGCCGCGCCTTGGCAAGAATACTTATCTATTACAACAGAAATAGAAGATAGACTCGATTATTCGGATACTGAGTCTCATGATGACGTTCGTTGTAATAATGAAGAGGAAGCCCTCGCAACTATTTACGGTGCGTTACGGTTAGGGCGGTATAGACAAGTTATCCGACATATTTATTGGAATCTATGTCGTTCAGGGTTGCTTTTTTCGCCTTGGTTCTTGCGTAATTTAGCTCAACAACTTGCTCAGTTTACGTCCCCAGCCTTAGTCGAAAGAATTTGCCATAGAGGGGATCCTATTTATACCGGACGCTACAGATTACCAGACAGATCTGTCTGCCTCTTATTTCTTGGTCTTACTGATTTCTACCGGAATATAAAAGCAGTAGATGACAGTCGGCATTATGCCGAAATGGCCTTATGCCAGGCTGTTACGCCAATAGAAGCTATGTGGTGTGTTGATGCTGGAGCTTCAGGTCAACGTGCACTTGATATAGTACGTAATGAGCTGAAAGTTGAAACAACTCCAGCAAATGAGCGTTATTCACCTGAAGCCAAGTTTGTACATCAATGGGTGGCATCAGTACGTCTGAAAGCTCGCGATGTGGATTGTGAGAGGTTTTTCCAGCTTCAACGACTTAGTCTGGAGGGAGACGGCTGGTATCGCTGTTGGTTGAGGTTTGTTCTTGCTGTTGCATTGGCTGAAGCGGCTGCGGTGAACAATGAATCATACGATATTCTAGCCGCTTTTGAAGAATTAACTAAGGACACAAGACCATTCGTTGGTAGCCCCAGAGCCTGCGATCTCTATTCGATACATCCCATTATCAAAGCGAGTCTCGTTCGTGCACTTAAACTCCTCAAAACTCGTGAGGAGTGGGAAAAAGCTCTAAGTATTATTTCCATGGTTCGTAATGATACGACAACATATCTGGATCGAGATGAAAATAGTCCGCTTTCAGGAGATGTATTGTATTCATTTTTTCTTGCACACACTGTAAAGCCCGAGATTGCAGATTTAATCATTAAAAAGCTAGAAGATGAGCTTGAATCTATGGAAGCAAATGGCACTTATTACAGTGTACATGCACTAGAACGAATGAAGTTGGCTCAACTTTATGCGAAAACGTCCCCCTTGGAGGCAATCAAGCACTGGCAACAGGCCATTGTGTTTTTATTAGGCTATGGTTTTCGAAAAGATATTACATTGTTTGATATCATCGAATGCGTTCCTGCATTAAGACTTCATTCAAGAGAATCAGCGATACGTGCACTGATTAGTCTCCGCCCACTACTAAGTGCAGTACTTTGTCATACCGATCATAGAACGACAAAACATGCCCCCAATGCATGGTTTAGTTCACTGTTGCAAGTTGACGAAGTTCAGGCAATCGAATTACTTAATCGTACTCTAATGTATGAACGAGGTGTTTTTTCTTGGACAAGTATAGAGGCGCAGAAGGAGACATTACGTCAACTGGCTGACCGGGGGGATTCAATTTTATTGAATGCACTATGGTCAACATTATTGGTTGATATTGACTATGAGAATGCCGGAGAAGCAGTAGTAAAAGAGAGGCTGTCCTCTGTCCAACGCTTACTTACACAATATCCGGCTTATGTTCAGGAACGATTCACAGTACTTTGTGCAGAAGTATTTAATGATTCTTCTAACTACCAATTAAGCGCGGTTGGGCCTTTGCGGCAATTTGCCGAAGAACATAGTCTGCATATGCCTGCTTACAAACTACATGAAACGAATAAAAATAGAGAAACTCGTCGAAGAGAATATATCGGAGATACATCTCCGATCACCTCTATAGCTTTACGCATTCCAGTATTTCCGCCAGCACCAAAATTTGTCGAACTGCTAACGATATTGCGAAAGCTTTCAAAATCAACTCTTTCTCGTGTTGAATATCAAGAGTCTGTTTCACTACCATTAAGCTATATAATGACGGAAATGGTACAAAGAGGAGAAGAAGATCAGGCTCTGCGTCTACTCTATTTTTTTGTTCACGAACGTTCTTATTGGTCGCTGGAAAGTATTACGCCGGTATTGTGTCTGGCAGAGTGTCTGGATAATTCTGGACATGAAAAATTGGCTGTTGTTGCCTATACGCTTGCTTTCACTTCGGCAAGAGGAGGACGGGGATGGCTCAATTTTGGTGATGACACACAATCTGCACCTCTCCGTCGGGCTCTGGAGATGGATAAAAAGTTGGCACTGCAAACGCTGGCACAGGAGACGCTCCGACGGCTAAATATGGACGGCTATTATGGGTTATCCCGTCACCTGATTGAAAGGATAGCTGACTGGGGCGATCATGAACTGGCAGTGAATGCCTGGGAAGAGGCCTTCACCATTATTGAAAGCCGATTACCGCTCCCCGGTCAAATTCATGTGTTTGAAAAACTTGAACTTCATGCTACCCCTGAATGGTCTTTGGATGAATCACTTTGTGTGCTTTTACTCACGAATACAGGTAATGCGGTCATCTCCAGACGGATAGCAGCCCTGTCAGGTGTTGCTCGACTGGTAAAAGAGAGAACAGAACTCTTTTATAACCCTCTAAAATACTATCTGATGCATACCAGTAGTGTTTCCTCACTACAATCCATACTACAGATTCTTAACGAAACGCTGGCAGATGTAACTGCTTTGGTTCAAAGGCTCAAAGAGCCATTAAGGGATTATACTCAAAGTCCTTCATTAAGTTTGTCACTGTTGGCCAAGCTTCTTTTAACGCGTATCAAAGAAACATCATTTAACGCGAAAACAACTATGTTATTGGCAACTGGCACACCTTCAAATAAAGCTATGGAATTAGTTTCCTTTGCTGATGAAAGCTGTTTATTGAATATTTTTCAAGAAGTATGGCCTGAGTTACCTACCCTTATGGCTACCAGAATGGAATCATATATTACTGATGATGCTTTAAATGTTTTCCAGCATTTTATGAAGAAACGATACGAACTCAAGTATGACCGAGGAAATTACGTAAAACCTTCAGCTCGAACTTTGCTATGGCATACTGAATTATTTCTTGCCATTTTTGATGACGTTTTGACCGAATTTCCGGCACAACTCTGGCGTAAGGGATTATGGGAAGCAGATATAGAACGTCGCATCCTGGGACAAATTCTGCCTTTTATGCCTCTTCATCTGGCTCTGGATGCCAGTCGGATCCCCAGACCAAATTGGCCGTTATATGAAAGTAAACAATATAAACTGGCAGAATTTACACGGGTCTCTAACGAAGACCCAACATGGGGGGGATGGATAAGATTAGGACTGTTTGAACAATATTATTTCCGGGCAGATGGTAAAGATTATGGCCCCATGGACAGGAGAACGGTGCAGTGCGCTGCGATTGTCAGGACAAATCCTGATGGGATGGTTCCTCCGCAAGTATCGCCTTTGGGCAGTGATGATGCCTTAGTTTGGTGGGAAGATATTGATTGGATGGAGGCCATGCAGGCTCGAGCAAAGCCACAATTAGTTAAGCTGGATAAAGTCAAAGACTGGTTGGATGATGTCTTTGTCCTGCTTCCTCCTGCGGCTCTGAAATATGATGCACAATTGAAATCATCTCATTACGCGGGGCCGCTATGCTGGTACGATGAGAATGACCAACCGGCCGTTGTATTACGAACATGGCGGGTTAAGGGAAAAGGTACTGGTGACATAGATGCCCACGTAATTATCGGCGCTGATTTAATTATGCATCCCAAACTGGAAAAGGTATTGCATACGGCATACAGCGGACCTCTTAAAGAGCTTAATTCTGTTCACTGCGAAACCATTTCGTCGAAGTGCGGAGAATAAAACAATTAGGAAGTTAATGGGCAGAGGAAGACATATGTTTCAGCTGCCCAATAGCATTTTTTAATATAATTAAACGTACTATTTGTTAGAGGGCATTCATAATCTCTTCTGACAGCGCCGCAAAAAACGCCCCTCCGACATCTTATCCACAAAGGGGCGCAACAGCGTCGCAGCCTTTATCGCTTCAACTTCGTTAATATGGCAGTCGCCGTCACCAAATAGCGCCATCATGCCGCGAAACAGATAGTCATACAGTGACGAATTCTTTTCATAAACCGAACTTTCCCTCCGATACCTTTGCAATGCCGTTACCACAGACTCTCGCTCCTCCTGCGAAGCACCGACGCTACTGCGGATATAGCCCCAGTAATTGACGGTTGTTTTGTTTAACAAAAAGAGAAAGGCATCGCAAAGTTGCTCAAACTCACTTGCCTTAAAGTACACCCGACGAGTGTAGAGATGATAAAAATCCTGGAGTTCGGTCAGCAACGCCAGCAGACTCTGCTTGCTGTCTACCTGTTCAACAGAGATATTAATTTCGGGCTGGTAGTGCGAATAAATATCATCGGATGTATAGGGAATATGGCGTGGTGCGCGAAATGGCAGTCGTTGCCAACCCCTGCGTTCTGGAAAGTAATTAGCACAGTACCAGCTATCTGCCGCAGGGATTAATTTCTCCATCAGCCAGCGATATGTTGTCAGTGCATCCCAGTAATTACGAGGCCCGATGGTGTCCTCTTCCATACTATCAATATCGTAGCGACTGGGAGGTTGCCAGATTAGTGCCACGCGATGATTATTGAGGCGATTAAAATGAGGATCGCGGCTGGCTAATAGCGTGACGTGATGCCCTTCGTTCATTACTTCATCTTTATGACGGGTAAAGACCATAATGCGCTCACGTACAGGATTAAATATCGACCACTCGCCTTTGGTATCCAGATAGTCATGATGTTGACAAAAGGTGCTGATGCGACCCCATAGCCAGTAAGGAATGGTAATGAGATGAATATTATCACCGAGTGGTGTACTGTTCGAGAAATCAACGGTGCGACAAATCCGGTCAATTTCTTCCATGCGCTGTTTATAGCACCTCCAGAATTTATCAAAAGCATCACAGAGGGAGCGTGTTTCATTTAGGGTTAGTTCAAGGCGGCAGTTACCGATATCGCAATAATAATTTTCGCCATGAGGTTCTTTTAAAACCCACGGTCTGACTCCCGCCTCCGGTGGACTACCGACCCCTTCGAAGGCCGAATTTAGCAGGTCATTCTGACTCATCGTCAGCAAAACATGGCTATAGCGGCCATTACGAAAATCAATAAAACAGGATAGTTGATTTCCTTTCAGATGAGGTAAAAACGCCTGAATAAACACATGATCGTTCTGAAGTGTATAGGTATCACCAGTAATGTGTTCATATGGATGTGTGTAATTTCGCCAGGCAGAAGATTCGTTATAGTCCCACACGCCATAGTTTTTGATATTTAACAGTGCTCGCTCGCCATAAAAAAGAGATACCCAGCTCTCGTGACAAAATCGATACAACAGATCTGGACAATACAGATTTTTCAGCCAGTCGTGGATCAATTCCGTATCAAGCAGACGATGTACTATATTCAGTTCCTTAAAGATAGCTTCTTGTTTTTTGTATTCCGCTATTAATTTTGCTGACGCTTTCTCACTGAGGAAAATGTAAAACTCATTGATATTCACCTGCCATTTTTCCCGATGTTCATTAAAACGCTTGACAGTGGGAATATAATGACTTTTTGTAAATTTTTTACACCGTTTTACTTCGTATAACGAATAAACGTCCTGATTGCCGTGCTGGCGATGCGTAAAAATATCTGCCCCAAACTGTGATTGGCCGGAAATACCAATCGTCATGGCATCAACTATCTCGCCGTTTTCGATTTTCAGCCGTTTTTTGATGAGCTCACAACAAAATAGCTCAAACGTTTTCTGTTCCATAATCTCCAGTGGTAAATAAGCATCTGCTTTCCCTACTGGTGGCCCCAGTTTTACAATCTGCTTTTCTGTGGTATCCAACGGGTTCCCTCCGCAAAATTGATAAAGATAAAATTTTAGCGACTAATTCTTATATTTATAACAATTTTCGATCTGTATTCCACTCCTTCTTCTCGCCGTTTTTGATCGAAAGCGGTATCGTCTACCCGCACCTGCAAATTCAGGTGCCGGGATTGGAACCCTGAGGAATGTTACAGGCGACATACGACGCGCCCCGCGTCTTTTTTTATGTCGTGCGCTCGGCTATACCTCAATGGTGGGCTGGGCGGGGGCACCGTAAGGTGCGCCGGTTGCCTGTAACGCCGGTAGTTCCAACCCCGTTCAGTCCACCACCATGAGATTGGAACCTCTGGTGGTGGGTTTTAAACCCGTTACAGGAGGCTGCAGCTATGGCTGCTCCCCCAATCCAAACACATCCATTACTTGCTGTTCCCTTTAATGCCGCCACGGATTTCACTGTACTGGCCGATCACTGCGAAAACTTCGCCGAAACTCTGATTGAAAGCAACGATCCCACACTGAAAATGGCGCTCTGCGGCAGACTCAACGCCTGTCTGACGCTGTTGCAGCCCACGCTGTTAGAACCCGTTCCTCCCCATCTTATTGAAAGCCTGACCGTTGACACCCTCCCTGCAAATTCCCCCCGTTTCGAGCCTGAATGCACAGAGCTTTGTCGCTACTGTCTCTCCCTGACGCAGATGCTGGCAGGGCAAGGCTTTTACTCTGAAATGGAGAAACACCTTAGCTGCCTGCTGTATGAACTGATCAACTATTTCGCTGCGGAAATGAAAGCCCCGCGCTGGCTGCGCACCGCCGAAGGCGTGACCTTTATCGACGAGGTGGCCGCATGATGCGACAGGACTGGCATTCTGCCGACATTATCGCGGCGCTGAAAAAGCGGGGAATGTCGCTGGCGGCGGTTTCCCGTAATGCCGGGCTGGCGTCCTCCACGCTGGCTAATGCGCTTACCCGCCACTGGCCCAAAGGCGAAAGATTGATTGCTGAAGCGTTAGATGTTGCGCCTGAGGACATCTGGCCATCGCGCTACCGTAAATCAGAATATCGATAAGGTAAACAGATCCTCCCGATCTTCTGCCTGCCCTTGCGGGTGGGAGTTCGAGAGAACGCCAGTGACGCGCGGCAACTCAGCATCTAATCAAATCAACGGGAAATGTTTTTCAGGCAAAAACAGTTTCCTCTTTCTGCGCCAGTTACATTCGTATAATTTCCCCCATGCAACGAATGGCCCTCCGGGCTGCCCTTACGCTTCCATGACCTGCAAGAAGCGGCCTGATTTCAGGCTGGTCGTCCCGTTACCGACAATACCTTTGTAAATGTCGGACTGCGTTGCAGTTAAGGTCACTCTTCACACTGCGTTAATACCTGAACTGGTTTTTCAGTACAGGTCGTAAAACGGTGAATGTCTTGCATGTTATTCACTGAAATACCCGAATGCGTCTTCATCTTTGAAGTAATGACGCATGAATCCCTCATCCCATCACTTCATAATCCGCTTTATAGCTTTACATCTATATAGTATTTAACCTATATTTATTAGGGGGTCCCATGTGGACAATTAAAACAACGGATACGTTTGATCGCTGGTTTGCCTCGCTCAGCGATACCGACAGGGTCAGCATGCTTGCAGCACTGCTGGTCCTGCGGGAAAAGGGACCAGGTTTGTCCAGACCTTATGCCGATACGGTCAGAGGTTCCCGCTACAGCAACATGAAAGAGCTACGTATTCAGAGTCGGGGCGATCCGATACGGGCGTTTTTCGCTTTTGACCCGACCCGTACCGGCATTGTGCTTTGTGCCGGAAATAAGGTCGGCAATGAAAAACGTTTTTACGATGAGATGCTCCCTGTTGCTGACAGGGAATTCACGAACTGGCTGAACACATTAAAAGAGAAGGAGTAACGCGGTGGGCAGAACGCTGGAACAGCTTATTGCGGATGAAAAATCTGAAGTCGTGGCCGAAGCTCAGGCGATGGCAACGGACATACTGCTCAACATTCACCTTGCCGAACTGCGTGAGAAAGTACAGAAAACGCAGGTGGAGATGGCACAGGCGCTGGGCATCAGGCAACCTACCGTTGCAGGAATGGAAAAACCAGGGCGCGATCTGAAGCTTTCCACTCTCAAACGCTACGTTGAAGCGACTGGCGGCAAGCTACGTCTTGATGTTGAACTGCCGGATGGTTCTCACTACGGATTTGTACTGTAAACACTGACGCACCCTGAACCGGAGCGTCAATTCCTTTATGACGGGCAGTGGTCTGCATTGCCGAAGGCTTTGCTGCCGCGTGACCGTAAAACTGCACCAGACGAAAAATTTTCAGATGCTGCACCAGTACCAGTGCGTCACTTTAACCGCAAAGTCGCGAGAAAGTGACGCACGCAGTCCTTTCGACTTGCACCAGATAACTCAACTGCGCCAGCTCATGGCTGGATTCTGACACTGCCTTTTCAGGCCATTTAACCCATAAGGAGAACATGAACCGATACCGAGGAGGATCTGGACGATCCGGGGGATAACCCGCGCAAGCGGGCGGTTGCTCAGAGAGCACAACCGAAGCCCCACCACACCTCAACGGCTGCCGCCCCAGCGCTCGGGTATCGTTCGCAGCCCCAACAAAAAACAAGGGCTATTGGCCTGTGCGCCGGGGAACACCAGTTCCAGATGGCCGGAAATCTCTTGTATCTGCTTCAGAATAGCAATTGCCTGTCGGGAAAGCGGCACAATGTGCGGAGTACGCATTTTTGCGCCACGGCCAGAGAAACGAACTTTCTCAATCGTTTCCCGTGTGGCGGGAATGGTCCAAATTTTGTGTCTGAAATCAATCTCGCTCCAGCGGGCGAAGCGCAGCTCACAGGAGCGAATAAACAGATGGAGTGTCAGCACCACCGCCAGCCTTGTAAGCTGCCGTCCCTGCTGATAATCACCAATGCGCTCAAACAATTCGGGTAACCGCTCCAGCGGCAGGGCGGGATAGTGATTTTAAACCGGCGGCGCGGTGACGCCTTCCAGATGCAGCGCCGGATTGTTTTCAGTCAGCCCCTGCTGAACGGCGTAACGCATGATGTTGCAGAGTTGCTGCCGGGTTCGGGACGCGACTTCAAGAAAGCCTTTGTCCTCGATAACTTTCAGCAACGCCGTGAAATGCTGTGTTTTTAACAACGTGACGGGCAGATGACCAATCGCCGGAAAGATATGATTTTCATGCTGGCAAGGATGCGCTCTGCATAGTCAGCCGACCACTTTTTGTTGGTTTTGTGCCATGCCACCGCAACGGCCTCAAAGCATTTTTCCGGTGAAGCGGCGGCTTTTTCGGCAACACGTTGTTGCGCTGGGTTAATATTCTGCGCCAGTAGTTTACGGATACCGTCGCGCTGTTGACGGGGGTCAGAAAGCGAGACCTGCGGATAGGCACCTAATGCTATACGGGATTCTTTTCGGTTGAAGCGATATTTGAGATACCAGAGGCGTGAACCGCCCGGATTGACAAGCAGATACAGACCTTGAGAGTCGGTCAGTTTAAAGGGTTTATCAGAAGGCTTGATAGTGCGGATTTTCGCGTCGGAAAGGGACATATGGTGGTCATTCCATTATCGAACTGAAATGACCCCAAATCAGACCACCAATTTCGCCGGATGCGGAGGGAAAATCAGATATGCATCGGGAAAGATTTTCACGCTAACTCATTGAAACCTAATTGAATAGGAATTTATAAGCACGCCTGAAAACAGGAATTTGGCTCCTCTGACTGGACTCGAACCAGTGACATACGGATTAACAGTCCGCCGTTCTACCGACTGAACTACAGAGGAATCGTGTGAACGGGGCGCATATTAACGATGACGCCGGACGCTGTAAAGCCTGTTTTTAATAAAATGAATCGTTTGCCGAATTATTCCTCACTTTGCGCAAAAAATGGCGTTTATCCGGCAAACGGATCAGGTTTCCGGCGTTGAGGCCTTCACCCGCGGGTACTTCCACAGCCAGCGGCCGCTCACCATGCGGAAGTAAAACAGCGCGCCGCGCACTGCCCAGTCGAGCACCATCCCTAACCAAACGCCGATCACGCCCATCCCCAGCACGATACCCAGCGTATAGCCCGCCACCACCCGGCAGCCCCACATGCCGAGCATCGACACCCACATGGTATAACGTACGTCACGGGCGCCTTTGAAGGCGCAGGGTAAAGTCCACGACAGCGACCAGATCGGCATAAACAGGGCGTTGAGCCACAGCAGCTGCTTCACCACCTCTTTTACGTCTTCTTCATGGGTATAGAACGAGGCGATAAAGCCCGCGAACGGGGCGCTGCCCCAGGCAATCAGCGTCAGAATAATGGTCGACAGCCAGAACACATGCCAGGCCTGGAATTCCGCCTGGCCAATCTGCCCTTTCCCCAGCCGCTTGCCGGTAATGATCGTCGAGGCGGAGCCGAGGGCGTTGCCCGGCAGGTTAATCAGCGAGGCCACCGAAAAAGCAATGAAATTGCCGGCGATAACGTTGGTGCCCATCCCGGCGACAAACATCTGGGTCAGCAGCTTACCGCCATTGAACAGAACCGATTCGATACTGGCCGGGATGCCGATCCCCATCACCTCCCAGATAATGGCGAAGTTAAAGGGTTTGAAGTAGCCCTTCAGCGACAGCCGCAGCGCGGGATTGAGGCCCACCATCAGCACCCAGATAGTGGCGATGGCGCCAATATAGCGGGCAATGGTCAGCCCGAGACCGGCGCCGACAAAGCCCAGCCCCGGCCAGGAGAAGAGGCCATAGATGAGCACGCTGCTGATTAGGATATTGAGGATGTTCATCCCGCCGTTGATCAACAGCGGGATTTTGGTGGTCCCGGCGCCGCGCAGCGCCCCGCTGCCGATCAGCGCAATCGCCGCCGCCGGATAGCTCAGCACCGTCAGCTCGAGATAGGTCAGCGCCAGGTCCTTCACCTGCGGGGTGGCATCGCCGGCGACAAAATTAATAATCTCCTGACCAAAAGCGTGGATCACTCCCGCCAGCACAATAGAAAACAGGGTCATAATGGCCAGCGACTGGCGCGCGGCCGCTCTCGCCCGCCGCCGATCTCGCTTGCCGAGGCTAAAAGCCACCACCACCGTGGTACCCAGATCGATAGCGGCAAAAAACGACATGATCACCATGTTAAAGCTATCGGCCAGGCCCACCCCGGCCATGGCCTCTTTGCCCAGCCAGCTGACAAGGAAGGTGCTCAACACCCCCATCAACAGCACACAGGCATTTTCCAGCAGAATGGGCACAGCGAGAGGGCTGATTTCGCGCCAGTACAGCACACGATAACGCTGACGTTTTTTAAACCAGGATGTCCGTTCGACGGCCTGGCGTACGGCGGAGGTGACGTTCAAGAGAGACCTTAGTGAGAGATGTTGAAACAACATTTCAAATGATGATCGAGAAATGGATATCCTGCAAAGTATTTTTCCGTAATCATTGTCGGAAATGACAACAAATTGTTGATGGAAGCGGCAGTTGCACCTGAACGGGCGAATTGATGTTTGACAAAAGATTTTTCGCCGCTAAGATACGACTCCACACGATTCCTCTGTAGTTCAGTCGGTAGAACGGCGGACTGTTAATCCGTATGTCACTGGTTCGAGTCCAGTCAGAGGAGCCAAATTTAAAAAGCCTGCTTTCGAGCAGGCTTTTTGCTTTCTTGCGTCTCTGGCGTTAACTCTGAATCGCACCCAGCCTGGCAAACACCTCATTGACAACGACGTCAGGGCCGCCGCCCTACGCCCCAGGTATCCTCCATGAACGCGCCACCGCTCAGCCTGAAAAAGCGCCCGGCGGTAGGATGATTTTGCTGACGCTTGCGGGTGAGATAGCGTGGATAAATCACTCTGTCCCATTTCTGATAAGGAGGCGCCATGAACCTCAGACAACAGCAGCAGCAGGCGTTCGATCGCAGCGGAGAACCTCTTATCGTCGGCGACGTCAATCACTGTCCACTGCCGCCGGAGACCCTCGCCGCGCTGGCTGCGGATTCACCCTATGTGGTGCAGGTATACGGTTCGGGGCTGACCGGCGAGGTTTACCGGCTGCGCATCGCCGGCAAGGAGTACAATTTAAAGAAACGACGCGCCGTCGCCGGCGTTGCCAACCTTAACGGCCAGCTGTCGTTTTTAAACGAGGTACAGCGCCGGCAGGCGTTGCAACGGCTGAAGGATGACCCAAATACCGCGCCGCGCTTCACCCACATCGTCCCGACGCTGTATGCCGATTATCGCCTCGGCATCCTCCTCTCCCCCTGGATCGATGGCGAGCCGATTCACCAGCTGACCCCGCCGCTGATCGCTCAGCTGTTCACCACGCTGGAAGCCTGTGAGGAGCAGGGGCTGATGGAGTGGGATCTCTGTAGCGGGAACCTGCTGGTGGACCGGGAGGAGCAGCTGTGGCTGTTCGATTTTGGCTATATGTATCCCTTCGACCCGCTGAGAGAATTCAACAGCAACGGTCTGGCCGATCCCCTGTTTCACTTTGTCGAGCGCTTTGAGACCCGCTTCTTTTTTAGCTGGCTGATGACCCGGGTGCCCGATGCCGAACAGCAGCTGGCGCAATATCGCGAGATGAAGCGGCTGGCGGTCGAAAGCTACCGGCGCAAGCTGGTCTGGCTTCGCGCCAGGCGGGCATCTCCGCAGGTGCAGGCTCATTTTCAGCAGATAACGGCGCGCTGGGAAACGGCGCTGGCGGACCCTGCCGCGCTGAGCCGGTTATTTGCCCTGGAGGCCTTCCGCTCACACGTGCTGGATATTGAAGACGACCTGCATGGCCAGTCCTGCACCTTGCTCACCCTGCAACGTATCGACTGGGTGATAGGCCAGCTGGAACAGCATTATGACTTTATCGCCGATCAGGGCGGCCTGTTTTATGACAACGCCGGGAAATCGCAGCAGGCGCTGCTCGGTGACTATTCGCAGAAGCGGCAGCAGGCGCAGGAGTACCTGCTGAATGCCGCCGCCGCAAAGGATTAACGGCGCTCGCGCCCCTGTTTCTGCTTCGCCTGATACATCAGGCGGTCGGCAGTGGCCACCAGCGCGTTGAGACTGGGGTGGCTGGCGGGATCGTACTCCACGCAGCCCCAGGAGAACGCCAGCTGCCAGGGGTGAGCCGCCTGCTGGTTGAAACGCGCCACGTTGTGGCTGAGCGTCTCCATCGCCGCCGCGGCATCGTGGCGGCTGGTATTGGCGAACAGAATAATAAACTCATCGCCCCCCTGCCTGGCGAGGATATCGGATTCACGGAAGGCGGCTTTCATCAAATCGGCGATGGCGATCAGCGCGCGATCGCCCTCTTCATGCCCCCAGGTATCGTTGATGTGCTTAAAGCGATCGAGGTCGACAAACGCCAGGCTGACCGGCTCATGACGGCGCTGGGCCGTCAGCAGGGCATACTCGGCCAGGGTGAGGAATCCCCGGCGGTTAAACAGTCCCGTCAGCTCATCAGAGGTTGCCGCATCCAGCACCTTGAACTCATCCTCCACGATCGCCGCCAGATCGCTTAAGATCTGCATTTCATGCGCGGAAAACGAACGCGGCTGATGGTCCATCAGGCAAAAAGACCCCACCGTCGCGCCATCCGGCAGCTGCACCGGGTACCCGGCGTAAAAGCGGATAAACGGCGCCTGGATCACCAGCGGGTTGTCATGAAAACGCTCGTCCTGCTGCATGTCGTTAACGATAAGGGGGTCAGTTTGCAAAATGGTATGGGCGCAAAATGAAATGTCTCTCGGCACCGTGTCCACATCCAGACCGGCACAGGATTTGATATGCAGCAGATCTTCCCCTACCAGGCTGATGGACGCCACCGGCAGGTTATACAGCGAACGGGCAAGCCTGGTCAGGCGATCAAAGCGTTCTTCTTTTCCGCTATTCAACAGCCCGGAAGAGCGAAGCGATTGCAGGCGACGCTGCTCGTCGGGATGAAGTCCGGCTAATTTCATTGTCTCTCTCTTGTCTCTTGCGCAGAATTCCACCGGGTTTCCCGCGGGAAACCCGGCGTTTTATCCTGCCAGGGGGAAAATAGTCGTCAGGTATCCCATTAGTTAAGCAGATTTCCCCTGCTCGTCAACCGGCGCGCCCCGGCGACGGGCGACCGGGGCGCTGGCGGAAGGCCATTGCGGCATTCCGCCCGGCGAAAGGGAAGATCAGGCGCGGATAAACGCCAGCAGATCGGCGTTGATGGTATCGGCGTGGGAAGTGTGCATCCCGTGCGGGAAGCCAGGGTAAACGATCAGCTGGCTGTTGGGCAGCAGCTGGTCCTGCAGGATAGCGGCATTTTTATAGGGAACCACCTGATCGTCATCGCCCTGCATGACCAGCACCGGCAGCGTAATCGACTTAAGATCTTCGGTCTGGTCCGTTTCTGAAAACGCCTTAATACCTTCATAATGGGCTTTGGCGCTGCCGATCATCCCCTGTCGCCACCAGTTCTGGATCGTCCCCTGCGACACCTCCGCTCCTTCACGATTAAAGCCATAGAACGGGCCAGAGGCGACGTCGAGATAGAACTGGGCGCGGTTAGCCGCCAGCGCTTTGCGGAAACCGTCAAACACCTCGATCGGCGTGCCGCCAGGATTCTGTTCGGTTTTGACCATCAGCGGCGGAACGGCGCTGATGAGCACCGCCTTCGCCACCCGCCCCTGCGGCTGGCCGTAGCGGGCCACGTAGCGGGCGACCTGGCCGCCGCCGGTGGAGTGCCCGACGTGGACCGCATTGTGCAGATCCAGATGCTCCACTACCGCCGAGACGTCTGCCGCATAATGGTCCATATCATGCCCCTCGCTGACCTGATCGGAGCGGCCATGGCCCCGGCGGTCGATGGCGATGACCCGAAAGCCTTCGGCAAGGAAAAACAACATCTGGTTATCCCAGTCGTCGGCGCTTAACGGCCAGCCGTGATGAAAAACAATCGGCTGAGCTTCCTTCGGACCCCAGTCTTTGAAGTAAATATTGACGCCGTCTTGGGTGGTGACAAATGCCATGTTACAGACTCCTCTTTCAGGATAACCAGCCTGCAGGCCCGTGCCTGGACTGAATGCCGACGGCGGCCGGCGGAGATGCCAGCCGCGCAGGAATGTGATGCCAGTAACAGTGTAGAAGAAATTTATCACCCCGCCGGACGACTTATCCCGTTTCGCTTGATCGGCTCGCCTGAACCCGGCAAGCGGCAGCTACTACGCCGCACTCTCCTGCTGGCGTATGCGCACAATCAGCGCGCCGAGCAGCGCCCAGTCCAGCAGCACGGCGAAGGCAAAGTTCACGCCGCCGCGTCCTGCCCCGGCGGTGTGCCAGGTCAGCAGCGTCGCCGCGATAGCGACAGCCACGCTCAGCGCCGTGGCGCCGCTGACGCGGCGACCCGACAGTGCCGCCCGTCCCGCGGCAACGCGCCAGGCGACAGCCGCCCCCGCGCTGCCGAACATCACGCCGGGGAGCAGCGACGGCCAGGCCTGGCCGCCATACCAGGCCACCAGCGCCAGCAGCCAGCCGGCCGCCGACACCAGGAAGGCCCAGCGCGTCGCCGTCAGGGGCGCCCGATAGAGCCAGGGCTGCGCGCGCGCGAATCCCCATCCAGCGCCGAAGGCCGCGATCAGGAGCGCCAGCAGACCCAGCGTGCCGCTCCCCCCGATAATGGGGGCCATGATGAACAGCAAGGCCCCGGCGGCGAAGACTACGCTGAGGGCGATGGCGCGACCGCGCGGGTCGATGGTTCCCGCCGCGTCCGCGGCGGCATGGTGGTGTAAAACGTGCATATTCAGCTCCTGACACATTAAACGGCATGAAAAAAACTCATGTCATCGTCTTTACATGCCCGTAGCCTATCGCCACTATACAGGGACACACAAACGCATAGTTTTCAGCCATAGATGAGAAAAACTCAGCCATGAGACCCCCCCGCCTGCCACCGCTGGGCGCCCTGCGCGCCTTTCACGCCGTCGCCCGCCAGCGTAGTTTTAAACTGGCCGCCGGGGCGCTCGGCGTCAGCGCGACGGCGGTCAGCCATCAGATCAAACTGCTGGAATCGGTCCTGGAGTGCCGGGTCTGTGAACGCAGCGCGCAGGGCGTCAGCCTGACCGCCGATGGCGAGATCCTCTACGCCGCCACCCAGCGCGCCTTCAGCGCCCTGGAGCAGGCTGTCGTCCAGATAGCCCAGGCCCGCCAGCCGCCATCCTTAACCGTCACCACCACCTCCAATTTTCTCACCCACTGGCTGGTGCCACGGCTGGCGGACTTCACCGCCCGCTTTCCGGCTATCGACCTGCGTCTGCACACCAGCGTCGAAAGGGTGGATCTGCATCTGGGCACGGTGGACGCCGCGATTCGCTATCGCGAAACGCCCGAGCCGGATCTGTGCTGTACCCTGCTGCATAAGGATCGCTTTATCGTGGTCGCCAGCCCGACGCTGGCCCTCAGCCGGCCTGACGATCTGGCGCAGGTGACGCTGTTTCACGTCGCCAACCGGCACGTACCGGCCGATTCGCCGAGCTGGGAGAACTGGCGTCGCCGCTATGGACCGCCGACGCTGAATATTGACGCGGGGTTAACCTTTAGCGATGAAACCCATGCCCTGCAGGCGGCGGTGGCCGGCCAGGGGGCGGTGATCGCCAGCGAACTGCTGGCGCGGGATCTGCTGCAGCGCGGAGTATTATCCGCGCCATTCAGCGGCGCATTGCCGGGCGCCAGCTACTATCTGGTCACCACCGAAGCGGCAGCGCAGCGGGCGGATATTATCGCGATGCGGGAGTGGCTGGTGGGTCAGATGGCCCTGGTCGACAGCGGCCAGCCGGCAGCGGGATAGCGGCCTTACCAGCCGCAAACGTTGGTCTCTTCGTCGGACTCATAGCCGCGGACGATATTGATCAGCTCCTTCACCGCATCGGCCGCGGTAAGCGGGTCGCGCAGCGCCGCCAGCGAGGAAAAGCTTTTATCGACCGAGACGCCGTTATTGTTATTGGTGACCGTCAGCACAAACTCCCCCTCTAAATTGTCGTCCGGCAGATCGCTCATTAGCCCATTAACGGCCTCTACCGCCTGCTGCGGAATATACAAGACCATCGGTTTGAGGAATATTTTTTCTTGTTTCCGCTGAAGCCGGCCATTCTCTACCGCTAAGGTATAACCTTTATTTTCACTGTTCATAATTTTATCCCTCGATGAGAATTTTCGGATCAACATAGAAGTCGACATTAAATACCGTGTCCTCTGAGAGGGCCTCAATGCAGTGCCATTTTTCCGGCGGAAAAACGCCAAACTGGCCGGCTTCAATGGTCAGCGTTTCAACCGGTTCGGGGCTGGTTTCATCGGCATAGCCGAGATAGCGGATCGCCCCCTGCATCACCGACAGCCGGGGATAGACCCCCTGGCGGGTGCCAGCGTCCAGATGGCGGCGCCAGATAGAGGCCGGAGCGGTCTCCTTAGTCCACAGCGGCGTGCTGCGGGTATGAACGTAATGGGTGGGAATAATAATTCGCTGCATGATTGCGCCTCACTTTACCGTCGCAAAGGATACGGTCAGAAATAGCCTATATGATGCATATCATATACCTCTTTCAAAGGTGAAGGATATTATTTTCCTGGCGAATTTTATCTCTACTCCTTTTTATACCCCTCTGGGATTAGCGCTAAGAGAAAATAAAAAAGGCGTTTCCAGCTTGCTGAAATCGCCCGGAATAATATCTTTAAGGGCCTTCATATTTCATTTAGCGCAGCGGACTCGGTTTGCCGATTAAATAGCCCTGCACCAGGTCGCAGCCCAGCGCCTGCAGCGAGGCCAACTGCTCTTCGGTCTCCACGCCTTCAGCCACAATGCGCATATGCAGGCTCTTTCCCATGCTGATAATCAGGCGCACGATATCCAGATCGTCTTTTTGCTCCGGAATATTGATAACAAACGAGCGGTCGATTTTGATTTTATCGAACGGGAAGTAGCTTAAACGCGACAACGAAGAATAGCCGGTTCCAAAGTCATCGATGGAGATTTGAATGCCCTGCTCGCGCAGCTGGCTGAGAATTTCCAGCGAACGGGTGTTCTCATTGAACACATCCGACTCGGTGATCTCCAGATCCAGCCGTCGTGGATCGAGTCCAGTCTGCTGCAATACGCTGATAATGGTGTCGGTCAGCGAGGTGTTCATCAGCTGAATCGGTGAAACGTTGACCGAGACCTTGAGCGGCGTCGCCCAGCTGGCCGCTTCGGCACAGGCGGTTTTCAGCACCCACTCGCCGAGGGCATTGATAAGGCCGATTTTCTCTGCCACCGGGATAAACACCGTCGGCGGCACGGCGCCGCGCACCGGATGGAACCAGCGAACCAGCGCTTCATAACCGTAGATTTCGCGCGTAACGGTATCGGCGATCGGCTGGTAGTAGACTTTGAATTCGTCATGGGCCAGGGCCTGCAGCAGATCGTCTTCAAACGATTTATTCTCCTGCAGACGCTGCAGCATTCCGGGCCGGAAGATTTGCACATGGCCGCTGCCCTCTTTTTTCGCCTCATACAGGGCGAGGTCGGCGCACTTGTACAGATAATCGGTCCGGCTTTCGCCATCAGAGATCACGATCCCGATGCAGGCGTCGATATTAATCTGCGCATCGTAGATCTGATAGGGCTGGCTGATCTTCTCCCGGATAACATTGGCCCGCTCGAGCGCCATCTCTTCGGTCAGATCGTAAGAGAGCATCGCGAACTCATCGCCGCCGAGACGATACAGCGTCTCAGAGGTTTTACGGAAAAAAGAGAGGCGGCTGGCCAGATCCTGCAGCAGCTTATCGCCAGCGTCATGCCCGAGGGTATCGTTTACATCCTTAAAGCTGTCGAGGTCGAAAAGCATCACCACGGCGCAGCCATTATAGGGGCGCACCTGATTGACGATCTCCTGCAGACGCTGCCAGAAAGAGAGACGGTTTGGCATACCGGTCAGCGAATCATGGTAGGCATCGTACTGCAGTCGACGGTTCTGCACCTGTAGCTTCTCTTTCGAGGCCTGCAGATCGTTGGCCAGGGTTTTCATACGAACGTGGGCGCGCCGCAGGTTATTATTCTGCCGCAGCATCAGCAGGCCGAGGGAAATACACATGGCGATCAGCAGAATGGAGATCACCGAGTAGATATAATAGAGATGCTGAATTTTATCATGGGTGATATTAACGATATTAATATCTTGCGTCAGCGTGGCGGCCGCCATTGAGGTCAGGGGACCATCCAGTTCGCTTAACACCGGCAGGATCGCTTTAACCTGCGCCGGTGTCATGGTATCAACTTGTTTATCAAGCAAATGGAGATTGCGGATCAGCGTGGCGACCACCGCCTTCCGCTGTTCGCTTTTATTAATAAAGCGACCCAGATCGCCCTCCTGCAGGAGTTCGATCTGGCTCATCATGATCTCGAGGCGCAGGCGCACCTCATCGTGGTCCGCCCCTTCGGCCCCAATCGCCATTCCCGCCAGACGAGACTCCAGTCGCATATATTCCGATACCATCTGCGACATTGACCACGAGTCCGTATAGCGGGTAAATTTTTGCAACTCACTTTGTCGCTCATGCACCAGATAAGTAATATATCCAGTCACAATAAACAACGACAAAATAATAGCCGTGAGTATTCGATTCAAGATCCGACCCTTACTCTATTATAATCTTAGAAACTTGCCAGGCCGATCGGGAATAATAGATCTGGTTCTGTAATTCAGCGCTGCTGTCGTAAGGGTAGACGATAAATAACGGGCCTTTATCCCGAACGCGCATATATTGGCCGTTCATTTTTAACGCCATAATGACCGGGAATTTATAAAAATCGTCCATCGGGATAATGGTGGTGTAGTCGTTGAGCGCCAGCACGCGGACGGATTGACCTTTAGCGCCGACTAAATCCATGAGTTTATTAAGGGGAATGCCGTCAAAACGGACCTTGCCGGTGTACCAGGGGGTGGTGGTTTCCACCGTCTTCATGCCCAGCTTTTCCAGCATCGCGAGATCAAAAACCGCCTTGTCACCGACGTTCGTATTTCCGATTTTGCCGGAAATGGTCAGTACAGGTTTTCCTGTCGGCGCAGGCAGTTTTTCAGCATAAGCAGAAGGCAACATGACAGAACAAAATAAAACTGCAAGAAGTAGACGCATTTAACTCACCATTCCAGAGAAGGAGACATGTTAAGTGTAAACCATTTACGTCAATTCTTAAAAGGTGCTCCTCTTTGTTATCCGTTGATTTAATTAAAAGTATAAGCTTGCTGGCAAATTGCCAGAATGTTGAGTAAAGGGTGTGATTTCGCCCGCCTTTCCGGTCGCTTATTTTTGCACCAGCTCGCCGCTTAGCAGGCAAACTACTTTCCTCCACGGCCGCTGCGCGGTAGTCTCAGTGCAGACGCTACGCGAAAAGCGTCTCATTCCAATAACAACGAATTACGTGACTGACAGGACAGGGTATGGATTCAACAATAAGCGTGCAGCCCGGCGAGGCGCCGGATTCGCTGCATCGGGCCCGGCGGGCGGCATGGGGCAGCTTTGCCGGCGCCGTGGTCGACTGGTACGATTTTCTTCTCTATGGCATTACCGCCGCGCTGGTGTTCAACCGCGAATTTTTCCCGCAAATCAGCCCGGCGATGGGCACCCTTGCCGCGTTTGCCACCTTCGGCGTCGGGTTTCTTTTTCGCCCGCTGGGCGGGATTATCTTTGGCCACTTCGGCGACCGTCTCGGGCGCAAGCGGATGCTGATGATGACCGTCTGGATGATGGGTATCGCCACCGCCTGCATCGGCCTGCTCCCCTCATTCAGCCAGATCGGCTGGTGGGCGCCGGTGCTGCTGGTGTTCCTGCGGGCGGTTCAGGGCTTTGCCGTCGGCGGCGAATGGGGCGGCGCGGCGCTGCTCTCGGTGGAGAACGCGCCGAAGGGAAAAAAAGCCTTTTACAGCAGCGGGGTGCAGGTAGGCTACGGCGTCGGCCTGCTGCTCTCCACCGGGCTGGTATCGCTGATCAGCAGCCTGACCACCGATGAGCAGTTCCTCAGCTGGGGCTGGCGCTTACCCTTCCTGTTCAGCGTGGCGCTGGTTCTGATTGCGCTGTGGATCCGTAACGGTATGGCCGAATCGCAGGAGTTTGAAGCCCAGCAGAGCCAGGCCAACGCGCCGCAGGTGAAAAAGCGGCTGCCGGTGGTGGAAGCCCTGCTTCGCCATCCCGGGGCGTTTTTACTGATTATTGCCCTGCGGTTGTGCGAACTGCTGACCATGTACATCGTCACCGCCTTCGCCCTCAACTACTCGACGCAAAACCTCGGCCTGCCGCGCGAGCTGTTCCTCAACATCGGCCTGCTGGTGGGCGGCCTCAGCTGTCTGACTATCCCCTGCTTCGCCTGGCTGGCAGACCGCTTTGGCCGCCGGCGGATCTATATTACCGGGGCGCTGATCGGCACGCTGAGCGGTTTTCCGTTCTTTATGGCGCTGGAGAGTCAGTCCGTTTTCTGGATCCTGTTCTTCGCCCTGATGCTGGCCAATATCGCCCATGATATGGTGGTCTGCGTCCAGCAGCCGATGTTTACCGAGCTGTTCGGCGCCAGCTATCGCTATAGCGGCGCCGGCGTCGGCTACCAGGTGGCGAGCGTGGTCGGCGGCGGCTTTACGCCCTTTATCGCCGCGGCGCTGGTCACCTTCTCCGGGGGCTCCTGGCACAGCGTGGCCCTCTATCTGACCGCGGGATGCCTGCTGTCAGCGCTCACCGCGCTGCTGATGAAAAAGCATACCGTCGACTGACCAGCCTTCGGAGGGCGCGACCCGCGCCCTCCGGTAAGGAGAACGCATGTCTCTGTTGCCCCTGGCCGACTGCTGGCCAAGCCGCTTTACCCCCGCCTCGCTGGCGCTGCAGTTTTGCGAGGACCCCACCCAGGCGGAACAACCGCTGTTTGCCAAAGCCGGCGCCGGCGAGGCCGTCGCCCAGCTCTGGCAGGCGCCGCAGGGATTCGTGGTGCCGGGGAGCTATCGTCAGTTTGCGGACCTGCCGGCGGTCAGCGCGCGTTTTGCCGCGCGGGGCTGGCCGGTATGGCTCCGCCGCTCCGGGGGCGGTCTGGTGCCCCAGGGGCCGGGGATTATCAACCTCAGCCTCGCCTGGCCGGTGCAGCAGCCGCTCGGCGAGGCCGCCGAACCCATCTATCACTCCCTGTGCGCTGTGCTGCAGCGCACCCTCGCGCGCTTCGGCGTTGCCAGCCACGCCCGGGCGGTGAGCGGTTCCTTTTGCGATGGCCGGTATAACCTCGCCTGCGGAGAGGGAGAGGAGGCGCGCAAGATTGTCGGTACCGCCCAGTACTGGCGGCCGCAGACGGCGAGCGGCGGCCATGTGGTGCTGGCCCATGCGGTGATCCTTATTGACGCCGACCTTAGCGCGGCGCATCAGGCGGCGAACGCCTTCGAAGCGCAGCTCGGCAGCGGGCGGGTCTACCGCGCCGACAAAACCGTCACCCTGGCGCAGTTGCTTCCCGGCGAGCGCCATCTGCTCCCCCGCTTCAGCGAGGCGCTGGCCCGGGAGCTGGACGCGGCTCGCTGAAGGTCGCTTTCAGGTAGCGGCTAAAGGTCTCCATCGCGCGCGACACCCGCGGAGTATAGGGCCGGATGACGTACAGCCGATCGGCGAACACCTCCACCGGCTGCCACGCCGGCAGCAGCTCCTGCACCAGCCCGCGGCCGATAGCCTCCCGGGCGCTAAAATCCGGCAGCAGCGCCACCCCCAACCCCGCCAGCACCGCATCGCGCAGCGACTCGCTGTTGTTGGTGGCGAACGGCCCCTGCACGTTGATGGTCACCCGCTCATCGGGCGTCTGGCGGGAGGCGAACGTCCAGTGCGGGCGCTGGGGCCCACGGGGATAGGTCAGGCACTGGTGTTGACGCAGATCGTCGGGCGTCTCCGGGCGGCCATGGCGGCGAATATAGTCGGCGGATGCGACGATCAGCGTGGCCGTGTGGCACAGCGGCCAGGCGACGTGGGTGTCCGGGAGCGCCTCGCGCCGACAGTGGCGGATGGCGAGGTCGAACCCTTCGCTGCCGAGAGAGACCAGCCGGTCGGTCACCTCCAGCTGCAGATGCAGCTGGGGATGCTGATGCAAAAAGGGCGCGATCGCCGGCACCAGCTGCTGACGGGAAAAGGCCACCGGCGCGGTCAGGCGCAACGTCCCCCGCAGCGGTCCGCCCTCATCGCAGGCGCCGGTGAAAATATCCCGCAGCTGGCCAAACGGCTCACTGAGCTCCGCCACCAGCCGTAGCCCGTCGTCGCTGAGGCTGACGCTGCGGGTGGTGCGATGGACCAGCGTTTTACCGGTCACCCGCTCCAGCTCGCTGATTTTCTGGCTGATGGCCGACTTGCTGATCCCCAGCTTTTCCGCGGCCCGGGTATAGCTTTTCTGCTCTTCCAGCACCGTCAGCCAGTAAAGATGGGCCCAGTAACTCTCCGGACGACTCTCGCTCATATTGATTGTTCACCAGTAAAAACAATGTATTCAACTATAGCGGTTTTTGCCCGCGACGGCATCGGCTAGCATCCATATCAGACAGCGATTATTCCCTAACGATAAGGACCACCTGCATGCCATTACTGACATTTGACCTGATTGAAGGCCGTACGGAACAGGAGATCAGAACCCTGCTGGATGCCGCTCATCGCGCCGTGCTGCGCGCCTTCGAGGTACCGGAACGCGACCGCTACCAGATTGTTCACGAAAACAAAGCCCATCATATGGTGATTGAAGATACCGGCCTCGGACTGACCCGCACGCGGGATCAGGTGGTGGTGCGGGTCTATACCAGCCCACGCAGCGACGCGCAGAAACAGCGTTTCTTCGCCATTCTGCAGGAGGAGCTGGCGGAGCACTGCGGCCTGAGCGGCGATGATGTGATGGTGTCGATTATCAGCAACCAGAAAGGCGACTGGAGTTTTGGCCGCGGGGTCGCGCAGTATCTTACCGGCGATCTCTAACCCGCGGCCGGGAGGGCGCTGTCAGCGGCGTCCAGCCGCCGCGATGCGCTGGCGCGCCTGCTGTTCGATATTTTCCAGCAGTTCCTGGACATCGTCTTCGTCAATGTCGAGGAACTGGCCTTCCAGCAGGGCGGCGTGAATATCTTCCCGGGTAACCGAAATGCCCAGCGGCAGCGCACGGGATTTGACCTCCTCCGCCGCCAGCGGATGGGGGTAGCGGCGGCCAACCAGATTGTTAAACACGATGGCCAGCAGCGCCAGCATCAGCGAGTTGAGCAGCACCGGCGTCAGCACAAAGTGATAGCCTTCGCTGTGCACCCCGGTGCCGCCGAGGATCGCCGTCAGGGCCACCGCGCCGCCGGGAGGATGCAGGCAGCGCAGAAAATACATCCCGGCGATGGCCAGCGCCGCCGCCAGCCCGCAGGCCAGCGCCGGGTCGGGCACCAGCATACCCACCGTGACGCCGATCAGCGCCGACAGCACATTGCCGCCGACAATCGACCACGGCTGCGCCAGCGGACTGCTCGGCACGCCAAACAGGAGTACCGCCGATGCGCCCATGGGGGCAATAAACCACAGGTTGACTTCGCCGAGCAGCCAGTGGCTGAACATGCTGGTCACCGCCAGCCCGGTGCCGGCGCCGATGGAGCCCAGCACAATATGCCGACGAGCCACCGGCAGCGCGTGCGGCTTCAGCCGCCCAAGGAAAATCCGCAGCCGTGAAAACAGGCCTGCGGGAATAACACTCAACATCGCTTTATCGCTCAGATCATAGGAGTTACTTATATTTTATTTTCTTTTTTTAACCTTACATTAACAACCCTGTATTTAGCAGGGGATCGCGCGGGCGGCGATTTCCGGGCGGCGCAGGGCTGTGAATTCTCGCCCGGGCTGATAGAATCCCTTTTCTGTCAGGGGGATACCCCTTTTGCGAACTGAAGGTCATAACCCAGTGAATAATAAAATCTCTTTAGCGAAAGAAGTGGCATGGGCCAGCCAGAATATGCCGCGTACCCTGCGTCAGGTCGCCGCCCTGCCCGACCTCAGCGGCGTCCGCCTTGCCTGCTGTATGCACCTCGACATGAAAATGATCCCGCTGGTGCAGGGGATCCTCGACAAGGGCGCTCAGGTCTTTTTAACCACCTGTAACCCCACCACCGTGCAGGACGACGTGGTGGCCTGGCTGGTGGAGCGCGGCGCCGAGGCCTGCGCCTGGCGCAATATGAGCGATGCCGACTGGCAACAGTCATGGGAAAAAGCGATCGCCTGGCAGCCCACTCACCTGTGCGAAATGGGGGCCGATATCACCACCCTCCTCCATCAGCGCGGCGAGTTCGGCAACATCGTGGCGGGTCTGGAAGCCACGGGCTCCGGCGTCAATCGACTGGGGGATATTCAGCCCGGCTATCCGATCTTTAACTGGGACGATCTGCCGGTCAAAGAGGGGCTGCATAACCGCCATATGGTCGGACTCACCGCCTGGCACACCTTCTTCCAGACCACTCATCTCACCCTGCATGAGAAAAAAGTGCTGGTGATCGGCTACGGCCTGGTTGGCCAGGGCGTCGCGGCGGCGGCAAAAGCCTTTGGCGGCCAGGTGATGGTGGCGGAGATCGATCCTGCCCGTCGGCTGCAGGCGGCCTATGACGGCTGGCACGTGGTCGATCTCCAGGAGGCTATCGCCTCGGCGGACGTGGTAGCCACCGCGACAGGCGGTAAAAACGTGGTTAATCGCCAGGCGCTGGACCGGGCGAAAGCGGGCGTGTTTATCCTTAACGTCGGCCACGTGGCGGAAGAGATCGACGGCGAGTACCTGCGCCAGTACCCTCAGGAAGAGGTGATGCCGTATATCAACGCCTACCGCATGGCTGACAAAACCGTCTACCTGATGGCCAATGGCTCGATGCTCAACCTGACCGCCGGCTTCGGCGACAGCCTTAACGCCTTTGACGTCACCCTGGCGGTGATGGCCAGCGGTATCGGCCATATTGTCAGCGACGGTATGCGCGCCCCGGCGCAGGTTTACCTGCTGCCGCAGGCGGTCTGGCAGCAGGCACTGTAAACCCGGCGCACCGTCCCCCATCCTCGAGACGATGCGCTTTATCATCAGGACGCTGGCGCGCTATCGGGCAGCACAATGTTGCTCTGCGCCAGGGTCCCCATCTGGTGGTACATCGCGCTGGCGGCATCCAGCAGGTGCATGGCCAGCGCGGCGCCGCTGCCCTCCCCCAGGCGCATGTCCATATCGAGATACGGGCGCAGACCCAGCGCGTCGAGGGCGATCCGCGCCCCTTTCTCCGCCGACAGGTGCGAAGGGATAAGATACGGATGCGCCGCCGGGGCTATGCGGCAGGCCGCCAGAGCCGAAGCGTAGGAGAGGAAGCCATCCAGCACCACCGGCAGGCCGCAGGAGGCCGCCCCGAGGATCACCCCGGTCATACCCACCAGATCAAAACCGCCCACCTTCGCCAGCACGTCCAGCCCGTCCGCCGGGTTCGGCTGGTTATGAGCGATCGCCTGGCGCACCACCGCCACCTTATGGCCCCGCTGCGCCAGCGGCAGATTGGCCCCGCAGCCCACCACCGCGTCGGGGTCGTTGCCGGTCAGGACGCTGATCGTCGCAGCGGCCGGGGTGGTATTGGCCATCCCCAGCTCCCCCATGCCAAAGACGTTCACCCCGTCGGCGGCGAGCTGGCGGGTGAAACGCATGCTGGCCAGCAGCACCGTCTCCGCCTGCTGACGGCTCATCGCCGCCGTCCGGGCGATATTTCCGCTACCGCGGGCCACCTTGAGGTTGATCAGGCCCGGCAGCGGCTCGGCGTCGATGCCGACATCCACCACCTCCACTCTCACGCCAGCCTGCGCCGCCAGCACGCAGACGCCGGTATTGCCCCGCACCATATTGCCGGCATGAATGGCCGTCACCGCCTGCGGGGAAGGGGTCACGCCTTCATGCCAGACGCCGTGGTCGGCGCACATGACAACGATGGCTTTTTCAGTCAGCGCCAGCTGCCCCTGCAGCCCCGGCAGACCGGCCAGCTGTACCGCCAGGCTCTCCAGACGGCCAAGGCTGCCGGGCGGCTTTAACAGGCCATCAATATGCTGCTGCGCGCGCGCCATGCCCGTCACATCGGGCTGCGGAATGGCAGCCAGTAACGCCGAAAGTGTTTCCATTCTGTTCCTCACCGTTGATGCCAGGCCTTACAGTAGCGCCAGTAAAAAGAGTAATTCACCCAGCTCGATCGCCGCTCCGAGGGTATCCCCGGTCTGCCCGCCGAGGGTTCGCTTCAGCGCCCACCCCAGACCCCAGATCAGCACCAGGGCGATCAGCGCGGCGCGCAGCCCATGCAGCCCCAGCAGGGCGGTGGCCAGCGCGATCGCCAGCGCCATCGTCACCAGCGTCTGCTGCAGGCTAATTTTGCCAATAAACAGATTGCCCAGCCCTTTTTCCCGCGCATAGCGATGGCGATACATCAGCAGCACCGCCATTCCGCGACCGACGGCGCAGGCCGCTGCCAGCGCCGCGATGGGGTTGACATCGCGCAGCAGCAGTTCGCCGACCACCAGCACCTTCGCCACCAGCACAAAAATCAGCGCCAGCCCGCCGTGGGTACCCAGCCGGCTGTCGCGCATGATCTCCAGCATTCGATCGCGGGTGCGGGCGGAGAAGATGCCGTCGCAGGTATCGGCCAGCCCGTCAAGGTGAAATCCGCCGGTGAGCAGCGCCAGCGCCAGCGCGCCGAACAGCGCCGCCAGCGGGACGCCGCACCACGGCTGCAGGAGGTACACCACCGCGCCGGCGATGGCGCCGAGCAGTAAACCGACCAGCGGGAAGGTGACGATACTGCGCTGGTACTGTTCGATCTCCAGGCCCTGAGATAACCGCGCCGGGACCGGCAGACGGCTGATAAACGAGAGTGCGGCAAAGAATGACTTAATCACGTGGGGTTGACTCCTGTCGGCGAAAGCAGCGGAAGAGATTCTGTCGCGCCCGGTCAGCACCTGAGTTTGTCTTCTGGCGAATCGATCGTCGGAGAGGTGAGAGGTGTTGAGATATCGCCCTGACGCCGCTGCGTCAGATGCCCGGCCAGGATGAGAGAAACCTTTCCGATATCAATACGTTTTCGCGGGGCAGTATAGCAAAGAGTCGGTGCAGAGAGGCAGTTGCCGGGACAAAGTTTTCGCAGAAAAAGAGACGGGAGGGGGTAGTGCAGAACAGCCCGGCGACGCTGACGCCGCCGGACAGCTGGGATTAGCCTTCGACTTTGGCTTCACCCATCACTTTCAGTTTTTTAGAGATGTCGCGGCGCTCTTTGGACAGCTCGGCATTCTTGATGATGTAGTCATCAACGCGGTCTTCGTAATCGCTCTTCATGCTGGCGATGATGCCCTGGATGGCTTCCACGCTCATGCCCGGTTTGATGTAGTCGCTGAGGTTGTCCAGCAGCAGAACGCGCTTCTGGTTATCACGGATCTTTTTCTCAACGTCCTGAATTTCACGCTGCAGTTTGTTCTTACGACGGTACAGACGAACAAACTCCAGTACGTCCTGGAAAGAAGGCTTAGTTGTTTCCATTTTTACACCCCTAATAATTGAGATTCGGATTCGTAAAGCGACTGCGTTATAGGGCTAACATAACTGCTAGCAGTCGCTGATGACAATGTTTTTTCCTTTGCGTTTATCATAACCCTAAACGCTGCTGAATCGAAACAACCCGTGCAGTTACCCGGTGCATCTGGTGCTTATTTGCGCAACGCGCGGCAGATCAGATGCGACAGCAGCTCCAGCTGGCGCGCCAGTTCAATAGAGAGCCAAACATAGCCATGGATCGGGGTTTCCGCCAGGCTCTCGTCACCCTGCTCTTTCATCAGCTGGCGCAGTTCGAGGACGATCTCATTCAGCTTTTCATTATTGGCGCGCACAGGCTGAGGGTTCCCTTCGTACAGCGCGTGGGCGATGGCCAACAGCGTCTGCTGGGTCATCTGCTGCGTCTCCCGCAGGGTGTGCGCGTTCAGCATGACGAAGTGGCCCGGACGGGTTGCCCACCAGGCGTTGATCTGCAGCTCCAGCATGCACACGAGGTTGCGGCTGACGGTCTGGATAGCCTCGAAGATCGCCTTCTGGATGTGCGTCTCTTTGCTGGCGGGGGTGATCAGCCCGCGCATTTTGACGACGTCGTTGAGCGCCTGTTGGAGATGCTTTTCCAGCCGCGGCCGATCCACCAGATTTGGCGAGAAGCCGGCCTGGTAGAGGCGGTTGAAGTTGGTGACATAGCTGGCCATCTGGATGCGCCAGTGGATAAACGCCCGCTGCGGCCAGATACCGGTAAACAGCATCGCCAGCAGCGAGCCGAAGATCACGTCGCCGCTTCGCCACAGCGCGGTATGCATATCGCCCGGCGGCGCCCCGACCACCACCGACAGGGTGATGCCGATCAGAAGCGCCTGATAGGGTTTCTTGCCCAGCGCCAGCCAGCCGCAGAGGAACATCGCCGCCGCGCACCAGAGGACCATCAGCGGCAGGGAGATAAGCTCAAGCTTCAGCGCCACCAGCCCCAGCGCCGAGCCGAGGATCGTGCCGCCGATGCGCTGAAACGCCCGCGGCACGACGTTGCCCCAGAAGGAGATCGGCCCCATTACCACCACCAGGGTGATGAGAGGCCAGGTCCCTTCAGGCACGTTCAGCAGCCGCACCAGCAAAAAGGTGAGCACAAAGGCCAGCGCAATCCGCACACCATGCACCACCCGATAATGGCGATACAAGCGGATCTCAAATGGCTTGAGTGATTTATCAGCGCGCACAACCCTCTCCGGCAAAACGAAAAGGCCAATTGTAACTGCTTTTTCGCCCGGAGCGTGCCGGGAATGTAAAAATCCTTGTCCGGAACAGGGGTAAATCGCTACGACGCGACGCGGGCGACGGGAACATACATGTCGATATCCCAGTAGCCGTCGTGGTTGCCGTCGTTAAGATAGACCTCAAAGCAGGGCTGGGGGGCGATGCGATACGCCGTGCTCTGCAGCAGGCTGTCGAAAAACTGCCTCCACGGGGTGGCGAAGTCGTGATCTAACACCCGCGCGCGGGCGCAGGCGTAATCCCCGCCGGCAATCGCCGTTATGATCACCCCTTCGCTGTTGGCGGGAATGACGTAATCCTCGTCAACGGCGACCACGGTGGCGCAGCGCAGTTTTTCCGCCGGCACGTCCTCCGGGTTATCGTAGTAGACGGCAAGCCACTCGCGGGCGGGCACCTGCCGGCCCTCAACCCACATCATCAGTTGCTCAAACCCCTGCCTGACGGTTTGATCCCAGGGCCCGACCAGATGGAAACCGGCAATGGTTTTCTTGCCGAGGGGGGTGACGCTGTAGTTCATCTTGCCTCCTTCATGAACAAATTACTGTATAAACGTACAGTCAATCTAGCAGGAGATCCCCCCTCAGTATGTGCGCGAATTCACAGAGTCGCCATTGCGGCTGATGAAAAAAACGGCGATGTTGTCGCCGCGTCTGCCGGGCGGCAGGCGAAAAAAAACCGCCTGCAAAGAGGCGGTTGGCGTGGTTACAGCTCGTGGTGCAGGTAATCGCTCATTCGCGAGAACACCCCGCCTTTATTAATGCTTTCGAGGGTGACCAGCGGATAGTGGCCCACGATCTTGTCGCCGTCATACAGCGAAATCTCGCCGACCCGCTGGTTGGCGGCGATCGGCGCCTCCAGATCCTTTTTATCCAGCACGTATTTCGCCTTAATCCGCGACACTTCCGCCTTCGGCAGCGCTAACCAGAAATCCTGATCGGTGCCGAGCTTAATCTGCTCTTTATCGCCGTACCAGATGCGCTCGCTGCCGACCTTCTGCCCCTTCTGCAGCACCTGCACGGTGTCGAAGTTCTGCTGTCCCCAGTGCAGCAGTTTCGCGGCCTGCTGCTCGCGGCCTTTCGGGCTGTCGGCCCCCATCACCACGGCGATCAGCCGGCGCTGGCCATCCACCGCCGAGGCGATCAGGTTGAACCCGGCGCCCGACGTGTGGCCGGTTTTCAGGCCATCGACGTTCAGGGTTTTATCCCACAGCAGACCGTTACGGTTTTGCTGGGTAATGCCGTTCCACGTCAGGCTTTTCTGGCTGTACATGTGGTAGACGTCAGGCTCGCCATGGATAATCGCCCGCGACAGCACCGCCAGGTCATAGGCCGAACTGTGCTGGCCCGGGGCATCAAGGCCGTGGACGGTTTCGAAATGGGTATCCTGCAGATGCAGTTTTTCGACATACTGATTCATCAGGGCGACAAACTGCGGCTGACCGCCGGCGACATAGTCGGCCAGCGCGACGCAGGCGTCGTTTCCGGAGTCGACAATCAGCCCGCGGCTGAGGTCGCGGACGCTGACGCGATCTCCTGGCTTTAAGAACATCAGGGATGACCCGTCGAACACCGGGTTGCCCTTCGCCCAGGCGTCTTTCCCCACGGTGACGATATCGTCAAAGGTGATACGATGGCTGTCGATGGCGCGATCGACCACGTAGCCGGTCATTAATTTGGTCAGGCTGGCAGGATTGCGCTGCTGATGTTCGTTACCCGCGGTCAGTACCTGACCGGTGGTGTAATCCATCAGCACCCAGGAGCCAGCCTGAATGGAAGGCGGCGCGACCGTAGCAGGTAAGTCGACGGCAAATGCGCAGGAAACGCTCGAAGCGAGCAAAGATACAGCAATAAACAAACGGCCTTTCAACGGCATATCCTCTAGAATTACAGATCCGCCGTCCTTTTTACGGAACTTCGCGTTTCATATCAGGGTTTAATTGCAAGAAAATATGACACGGCGGAGGATGTTGCTTGCCGTTACCCTTCTGATGACCGGGCAAATCGTTTACCATACCGGTCGCACGCCACCACGGATAATGAACAGACTATGCAAGACAGCGTCAACCAGCCCGGATTTTTATTCCACGATTATGAAACCTTCGGCACCAGCCCTTCCCTTGACCGGCCGGCGCAGTTCGCCGCCATCCGCACCGACGCGGAGCTGAACGTGCTGGGCGAGCCCGAGGTGTTTTACTGCAAGCCCGCTGACGATTACCTGCCGCAGCCGCAGGCGGTAATGATCACCGGGATCACCCCGCAGGAAGCGCTGGCCAAAGGGGATAACGAGGCCGCGTTTGCCCGCCGCATCCACGATCTGTTCACGGTGCCGCAAACCTGCATCGTCGGCTATAACAATGTGCGCTTTGATGACGAAGTGACGCGGAATATCTTCTATCGCAACTTCTATGACCCTTATGCCTGGAGCTGGCAGCACGATAACTCGCGCTGGGATCTGCTCGACGTGATGCGCGCCTGCTATGCCCTGCGTCCGGAAGGGATCGCCTGGCCGGAAAATGACGAGGGTCTGCCGAGCTTCCGCCTTGAACATCTGACCGTCGCCAACGGTATTGAACACCAGAACGCCCATGACGCGATGGCCGACGTGTACGCCACCATCGCCATGGCGAAGCTGGTGAAAACCCGGCAGCCGCGGCTGTTTGACTATCTCTACAGCCACCGCAATAAGCGCAAGCTGGCGACGCTCATCGACGTGCCGCAGATGAAGCCGCTGGTGCATGTCTCCGGCATGTTCGGCGCCGCGCGCGGCAACACCAGCCTGGTGGCGCCCCTGGCCTGGCATCCGGAAAACCGCAATGCGGTGATTATGGTCGATCTGGCGGGGGATATGGCGCCGCTGCTGGAGCTGGATGCGGACGCCCTGCGCGAGCGGCTTTACACCCCGCGCGCCGAGCTTGGCGATCTGCCGGCGGCGCCGATTAAGCTGGTGCATTTGAACAAATGTCCGGTGCTGGCCCAGGCCAATACCCTGCGCCCGCAGGATGCCGACCGGCTGGGGATCTCCATTCAGCGCTGTCTGGAGAATGCTCAGCTGCTGCGGGCGAATCCGCAGGTGCGGGAGAAAGTGGTGGCGGTGTATGCCGAAGCCGAGCCGTTCGTGCCGTCCGAAAACGTCGACGCCCAGCTTTACAATGGGTTCTTTAGCGATGCCGACCGCGCGGCGATGAAAATCGTGCTGGAAACGGAACCGCGCAATCTGCCGGCGCTGGATATCACCTTCGCCGACAAGCGCATCGAACGCCTGCTGTTTAACTACCGGGCGCGCAACTTTCCCGGCACGCTCGATGAAGCCGAGCAGCAGCGCTGGTTAGAGCACCGTCGTCAGGTATTTACGCCTGAGTTTTTGCAGGCCTATGCCGATGAACTGCAGATGCTGTATCAGCAGTATGCGGATGATAAAGAGAAGCTGGCGCAGCTGAAGGCGCTGTGGCAGTACGCGCAGGATATTGTCTGATTGGCTGAAATTCCCGGGTTGCGGCTAACGCCTTACCCGGGCTACAAACGATGACCGGGGAGGACACCTGACCGTAGGCCCGCGCAAGCGCAGCGCCGCCGGGCATTGCATCCCCGGTTCGTGCTTACCTTTTTGCCCGGTGGCGGCTTCGCCTTACCGGGCCTGGGCGCTGGTACCAGAGTAGCCCGGGTAAGGCGAAGCCGCTACCCGGGATGACTGGCTTAACTTTTCGCGCGGCTGGCGATGATTTCATCCGCTACGTTGCGCGGCGCTTCCGCGTAGTGGTGGAACTCCATGCTATAGGTTGCTCGTCCCTGAGACATCGAGCGCAGCGTGGTGGAATAACCAAACATCTCCGCCAGCGGCACATCGGCGCGGATGATCTGGCTGCCGAAGCGCTCTTCCATCCCCTGCACCATCCCGCGACGGGAAGAGAGATCGCCCATGATATTCCCGGCGTACTCTTCCGGCGTTTCCACCTCCACGTGCATCACCGGCTCAAGGATCACCGGGTCCGCTTTGCGCGCCCCTTCCCGGAAGCCGAAGATCGCGGCCATGCGGAACGCCATCTCCGAGGAGTCCACGTCGTGGTACGATCCGAAGGTCAGGGTCGCTTTCACGTCAACCACCGGATAGCCCGCCAGCACGCCGGTGCCCATCGCTTCGCGCAGCCCTTTCTCCACGGAAGGGATGTACTCGCGCGGCACTACCCCGCCTTTGGTGGCGTCCTCGAAGACGAAACCGCTGCCCGGCTCCAGCGGCTCAAGGGTCAGCACGACGTGCCCGTACTGTCCTTTACCGCCGGACTGGCGCACAAATTTGCCCTCCACGTCCGTCACTTTCTTGCGCAGGGTTTCGCGGTAGGTGACCTGCGGACGACCAATGTTGGCCTCGACGTTAAACTCGCGCTTCATCCGGTCGACAATGATCTCCAGATGCAGCTCGCCCATGCCGGAGATAATCGTCTGGCCGGACTCTTCATCGGTATGCAGACGGAACGACGGATCTTCCGCCGCCAGCCGCTGCAGCGCGATGCCCATTTTCTCCTGGTCCGCTTTGGTCTTCGGCTCAATCGCCAGCGAAATCACCGGCTCCGGAAACTCCATCCGCTCAAGGGTAATCACCGCATCCGGGTCGCATAACGTATCGCCGGTAGTGACATCCTTCAGCCCAACGCAGGCCGCGATATCCCCGGCGTGCAGTTCGTCCACTTCGTGGCGATCGTTGGCCTGCATCAGGACGATACGCCCGATGCGCTCTTTCTTGCCCTTCACCGGGTTCCATACCGCATCGCCTTTCTTCAGCGTCCCGGAGTAGACGCGGATAAAGGTCAACTGGCCGACGTAGGGGTCGGTCATCAGTTTGAACGCCAGCGCCGACAGCGGCTCATCGTCGCTCGGATGGCGTTCCGCCGGCTGGCCTTTCTCATCCACGCCCTGTATCGCCGGAATATCCAGCGGCGACGGCATCAGCTCCACCACCGCGTCGAGCATGCGCTGCACGCCTTTGTTTTTAAAGGCGCTACCGCAGAGCACCGCCTGGATTTCACCCTTCACCGTGCGCTGGCGCAGACCGGCGACGATCTCCGCCTCGTCCAGCTCGCCGGTTTCGAGGTATTTATCCATCAGCGCATCGCTGGCCTCCGCCGCCGCCGAGACCATTTTCTCCCGCCACTCGCGGGCAGTCGCCAGCAGATCGTCAGGGACCGGTCCGTAGCTGAAGGTCATGCCCTGGGTGGCGTCATCCCACAGGATGGCGCGCATTTTCACCAGGTCGACGACGCCGGTGAAATGCTCTTCGGCGCCAATGGGGATAACAATCGGCACCGGGTTGGCCTTCAGGCGGTCGATCATCATCTGCACCACGCGGAAGAAGTCCGCGCCGGGGCGGTCCATCTTGTTGACGAAGGCCAGCCGCGGGACATGGTATTTATTCGCCTGGCGCCAGACGGTCTCCGACTGGGGCTGAACCCCGCCGACGGAGTCATACACCATCACCGCGCCGTCGAGCACGCGCATGGAACGTTCCACCTCAATGGTGAAATCCACGTGCCCCGGGGTGTCGATGATATTGATCCGGTGCGGCTCGAAGCTGCGGTCCATACCCGGCCAGAAGCAGCTCACCGCCGCCGAGGTAATGGTGATCCCGCGCTCTTGCTCCTGGGCCATCCAGTCGGTGGTTGCCGCGCCATCGTGTACTTCACCCAGCTTATGGCTCATCCCGGTGTAAAACAGGATGCGCTCGGTGGTGGTGGTTTTACCGGCATCGATATGCGCGGAGATACCGATGTTGCGATAACGTTCGAGGGGGATGGGTCGGGGCATGATGCGTCCTTAGTCGTTTTGACTGTCAGTCTGCGGTCGGAATGATCCGCAGTTCATTTTACTGCCGCTTATGATAGTACAATTGTACGAGTATATTCGAACTGTTTTTACTATTATTATGATTGGTCAGGTTGCGGCGGCGCGCGTGGCATGAGAACAGGAGTTTGGGTATAGTAGCCGCCAGCCGCCGATACGGGCTGCGACCGCCATGCGCCGCGCCACCGCCGACACAGGATTATTATGATCGCCAATCACCCTGAACGAGAACAAATTCGCCTGGAAAATGTCCTTTCCGCGCTCGGCAACCCGCTGCGACTGGAGATCATCCGCACGCTGGCCGACGGCAGCGAGCAGAGCTGTAACGCTCTGCGTCAGGAAGAGGTGGCCAAGTCCACCATGACCCACCACTGGCGCGTCCTGCGCGACAGCGGTGTGATCTGGCAGCGGCCTCAGGGACGGGAGAATATGATTTCACTGCGCCGGGAAGATCTGGACGCCCGTTTTCCCGGCCTGCTGGATACGCTGCTGAACGTGATGCAGCAGTCGTGAATCGCTAACCTGCTGCCTGCTACTCCCCCGCCAGCCGCTGGTACTGCCTGAAACGGGCCCGGGCATCCTCCTCCGTTTGCCGGAACAGCGCGTCCGCCAGATCCGGCGTGGTTTTGTGCAGCGCGGCATAGCGCACCTCGCCAAGCAGAAAGTCGCGGAAGCTCTCTTCCGGCTCTTCGGAGTCCAGTATAAACGGCGTTTTGCCCTCGGCTTCGCGCTGTGGATGGTAGCGCCACAGGTGCCAGTATCCCGCCTCCACCGCCCGCTTCGCCTCGCGCTGACTGCAGCGCATCCCGGCTTTCAGGCCGTGGTTGATACAGGCGGCGTAGGCGATCACCAGCGACGGTCCCGGCCAGGCTTCAGCCTCGGCGATGGCCCGCAGGGTCTGATCTTTATCAGCGCCCATGGCGATCTGCGCAACGTAAACATTACCGTAGCTCATCGCCATCATGCCGAGATCTTTTTTCCGCGTGCGTTTCCCCTGGGCGGCAAACTTGGCGATCGCCGCCACCGGGGTCGATTTGGACGACTGGCCGCCGGTGTTGGAGTAGACCTCGGTATCGAACACCAGAATATTGACGTCTTCCCCGCTGGCCAGCACATGATCGAGACCGCCGAAGCCAATATCGTAGGCCCAGCCGTCGCCGCCGAAGATCCACTGCGAACGCCGGACGAAATAGTCACGGTTCTGCCAGAGCTGCTCCAGCAGCGGAACCCCCTCTTTTTCCGCCGCCAGCAACGCACTGAGGCGGTCCGCACGCTCGCGGGTCCCCTCCCCCTCGTCCTGCTGCGCCAGCCATTGCCGCATCGCGGCGTGAAGCGCGTCGCTGACCGGCAGCGCCAGGGCGCGAGTCATCTCCCCGGCGATCTGTTGGCGGATCGCCTGGCCGCCGAGCATCATGCCCAGCCCGAACTCGGCGTTGTCCTCAAACAGCGAGTTTGCCCAGGCCGGCCCGTGGCCGCGGTGGTTGGTGGTATAGGGCATCGAAGGCGCGCTGGCGCCCCAGATCGAAGAGCAGCCGGTGGCGTTGGCGATCAGCATCCGGTCGCCAAACAGCTGGGTGATCAGCCGGGCATAGGGCGTTTCGCCACAGCCCGCGCAGGCGCCGGAAAACTCCAGCAGCGGCGTTTCGAACTGGCTGCCTTTGACCGTCGTTTTGCGAAACGGGTTATCTTTTGGCGCCAGCCCCAGCGCGTAGTCCCAGACCGGGGCCATCGCGCGCTGGCTGTCGAGGGAGGCCATCTGCAGCGCCTTGCCGCGCGACGGGCAGCTCTCCACGCAGTTGCCGCAGCCGGAGCAGTCCAGCGGCGAGACAGCCAGATGATAGTGGTAGTCTTTGGCCCCCTGGGCCGGTTTGCTCAGCAGCCCGGCGGGCGCCGTATCCTGTTCTTCAGCGTTCAGCAACGCCGGGCGGATCGCCGCATGCGGGCAGACGAAGGCGCACTGGTTACACTGGGTGCAGCCGTCGGGCTGCCAGACCGGCACCTCCAGGGCAATGCCGCGCTTCTCCCAGGCGGCGGTGCCGGAGGGAAAGGTGCCGTCTTCCATCCCGGCGAAGGCGCTCACCGGCAGCAGGTCGCCACGCTGGCGGTTCATGGGCTGCAGAATATCGCGGATGAAGTCCGGCATCAGGGTTGTCGCCTGCGGCGCCGGCGCCTCGAGGGTCGCCCAGTGGGCGGGAACCGTCACCCGACGCAGCGCCGCCATCCCCAGCTCGATCGCCCGCTGGTTCATCTCAATGACGCTCGCCCCTTTGCTGCCATAGCTTTTCTCCACCGCCTGCTTGAGATAGTCCGCCGCGGTTTGCGGATCGATAATCGCCGTCAGCTTAAAGAACGCCGCCTGCATCAGCATGTTAAAGCGCCCGCCGAGGCCCAGCTCGCGGGCGATGTCCACGGCGTTGAGGGTATAAAAGTCGATCTTTTCCTGCGCCAGATAGCGCCGGACGCTGACCGGCAGGTGCTGCTCCAGCTCCGCCTCGGACCAGCTGCAGTTGAGCAAAAAGGTGCCTCCCGGCTTCAGCCCCTCCAGCAGGTCGTAGCGGTCGACATAGGATTGCTGAGAGCAGGCGATAAAATCGGCCCGGTGGATCAGGTAGGGCGAGGTGATTGGCCGGTCGCCAAAGCGCAGGTGCGAGACGGTGATCCCCCCGGACTTTTTCGAGTCGTAGGAAAAGTAGGCCTGAGCATAGAGCGGCGTGTTATCGCCGATGATCTTAATGGCGCTTTTGTTCGCCCCGACGGTGCCATCCGAGCCCATGCCCCAGAATTTGCAGGCGGTGATCCCGGCGTGGGAGACCGCCAGCGGCACCTGCCGGGCGGGCAGCGAGGTAAAGGTGACGTCATCGACAATGCCCAGGGTAAACCCGTCCTTCGGCAGCGGCTGCCGAAGATTGTCAAACACCGCGGCGATATCGTTGGGCAGCACATCCTTACCGCCGAGGGCGTAGCGGCCGCCGACAATCAGCGGCGCATCGTCGCGTTGATAGAAAGCGTTTTTGACGTCGAGGCACAGCGGTTCCGCCTGCGCCCCCGGTTCTTTGGTGCGGTCAAGGACGGCAATGCGCTGCACGCTGGCGGGCAATTGCGCGAAGAAGTGCGCCAGCGAGAACGGCCGATAGAGATGAACGCTGAGCAGCCCCACCTTCTCCCCCGCCGCATTCAGCGCATCCACCACCTCCTGGACGGTGTCGCACACTGAGCCCATGGCGATAATCACCCGCTCGGCGTCCGGCGCGCCGTGGTAATTAAACAGGTGATATTCCCGCCCGGTGAGCGCGGTGATCTTCGCCATATAGCTTTCCACCAGATCGGGCAGCGCGAGGTAGAAGCGGTTACCGGCCTCCCGCTCCTGGAAGTAGATATCCGGGTTTTGCGCGGTGCCGCGGATCACCGGGTGATCCGGATGCAGCGCCTGACGACGAAAGCGCTCCAGCGCCGGGCGGTCCAGCAGCGCCGCCAGCTGCTCATACTCCAGCACCTCGATCTTCTGTATTTCGTGCGAAGTGCGAAAGCCGTCGAAGAAGTTGATAAAGGGTATCCGCCCGGCGATCGCCGCCAGATGCGCCACCGCCGACAGGTCCATCACCTGCTGAACGTTATTCTCCACCAGCATGGCGCAGCCGGTCTGGCGCACCGCCATCACATCCTGATGGTCGCCAAAAATATTCAGCGAATTGGTCGCCAGCGCCCGGGCGCTAACGTGAAAGACGCCCGGCAGCAGCTCCCCGGCAATTTTGTACAAATTGGGGATCATCAGCAGCAGCCCCTGCGACGCGGTGTAGGTGGTTGTGAGCGCCCCCGCCTGCAGCGCGCCGTGCACCGCCCCGGCGGCGCCGGCTTCAGACTGCATCTCCATCAGGCGCACCGGCCGACCAAAGAGGTTCTTTTTCCCCTTAGCGGCCCATTCATCGACATTCTCCGCCATCGGGGTGGAGGGGGTAATGGGATAGATGGCCGCCACGTCGGTAAAGGCGTAGGAGATCCAGGCCGCCGCCGCGTTGCCATCCATTGTTTTCATGTTTCCGGACATCGTTCAATCCTCGAAGGTGAGCGTTCTCTTTACCGCGACAGCCCGCGGCAAACCCTGTTTCCTCTTCAAGCACAGCCTGTGCCAGCTCGCGGATTGCCGCCTGTCGCTTATTAATTCAACAGGTTAAGGGAAGAAAGGCGCAGGTCCGTCCGGCGGAATTGCGGGGAATAAGACACAGGGCGCGACAAGCTGTTGAACAGGCGACAAAGCGCCGCGCCGGGCCGGTGGCGGGAAATTGTTCTGTTTCGCACATTTGGTGGCGTTATTGTGCCGTTTGCGCAGGCCCCCGGCGCGGCCGGTTTACAGAAAATACTTATTTATCAAATAACTGCATAAAAAATCACAGCTGGTATGTTCCCTGCACTTCTCTGCTGGCAAACACTCAACAACAGGAGAAGTCACCATGACCATGCGTCAATGCGCTATCTACGGTAAAGGCGGTATCGGTAAATCAACCACCACCCAGAATCTCGTTGCGGCCCTCGCCGAGATGGGTAAGAAAGTGATGATCGTCGGCTGCGATCCGAAGGCGGACTCCACCCGTCTGATCCTCCACGCTAAAGCCCAGAACACCATTATGGAGATGGCGGCGGAAGTGGGCTCGGTCGAGGATCTGGAGCTCGAAGACGTACTGCAAATCGGCTATGGCGATGTACGTTGCGCCGAATCCGGCGGCCCGGAGCCAGGCGTTGGCTGCGCCGGACGCGGGGTGATCACCGCCATCAACTTCCTCGAAGAAGAAGGCGCCTATGAAGAAGATCTGGATTTCGTCTTCTATGACGTCCTCGGCGACGTGGTCTGCGGCGGCTTCGCCATGCCGATCCGCGAAAACAAAGCCCAGGAGATCTACATCGTCTGCTCCGGGGAGATGATGGCGATGTATGCCGCCAACAATATCTCCAAGGGGATCGTGAAGTACGCCAAATCCGGCAAGGTACGCCTCGGCGGCCTGATCTGTAACTCGCGCAAAACCGACCGCGAAGACGAGCTGATCATCGCCCTGGCGGAGAAGCTCGGCACCCAGATGATCCACTTTGTTCCCCGCGACAATATTGTGCAGCGCGCAGAGATCCGCCGGATGACGGTGATCGAGTACGACCCGACCTGTCAGCAGGCCAACGAATATCGTCAGCTGGCGCAGAAGATCGTCAATAACACCAAAAAAGTGGTGCCGACCCCCTGCACCATGGACGAGCTGGAGTCGCTGCTGATGGAGTTCGGCATCATGGAAGAAGAAGACACCAGCATCATTGGTAAAACCGCCGCTGAAGAAAACGCGGCCTGAGCACAGGATCCTCACCATGACCAACGCAACAGGCGAACGTAACCTTGCGCTCATCCAGGAAGTCCTGGAGGTGTTTCCCGAAACCGCGCGCAAAGAGCGCAGAAAGCACATGATGATCAGCGATCCGCAGATGGAGAGCGTCGGCAAGTGCATTATCTCGAACCGTAAATCGCAGCCCGGGGTGATGACCGTGCGCGGCTGCGCCTACGCCGGCTCGAAAGGGGTGGTGTTTGGGCCGATTAAAGACATGGCCCATATCTCGCACGGCCCCATCGGCTGCGGCCAGTACTCGCGCGCCGGACGGCGCAACTACTATACCGGCGTTAGCGGCGTCGACAGCTTCGGCACCCTGAACTTCACCTCAGATTTTCAGGAGCGCGATATTGTCTTCGGCGGCGATAAAAAGCTGAGCAAACTGATTGAAGAGATGGAGCTGCTGTTCCCGCTGACCAAAGGGATCACTATTCAGTCTGAGTGCCCGGTGGGCCTGATCGGCGATGACATCAGCGCCGTGGCCAACGCCAGCAGCAAGGCGCTGGATAAACCGGTGATCCCGGTGCGCTGCGAAGGCTTTCGCGGCGTCTCGCAGTCGCTGGGCCACCATATCGCCAACGACGTGGTGCGCGACTGGGTGCTGAACAACCGCGAAGGGCAGCCGTTTGCCAGCACCCCGTATGATGTCGCCATCATTGGCGATTACAACATCGGCGGCGACGCCTGGGCCTCGCGCATTCTGCTGGAAGAGATGGGGCTGCGCGTAGTGGCGCAGTGGTCCGGCGACGGCACCCTGGTGGAGATGGAGAACACCCCGTTCGTTAAGCTAAACCTCGTCCACTGCTACCGTTCGATGAACTATATCGCCCGCCATATGGAGGAGAAACATCAGATCCCGTGGATGGAATATAACTTCTTCGGCCCGACCAAAATCGCCGAATCGCTGCGCAAGATCGCCGATCAATTTGATGACGCCATTCGCGCCAATGCGGAAGCGGTGATCGCCAAATATGAGGGGCAGATGGCGGCCATCATCGCCAAATATCGCCCGCGGCTGGAGGGGCGCAAAGTGCTGCTGTACATGGGGGGGCTGCGGCCGCGCCACGTCATCGGCGCCTATGAGGATCTCGGGATGGAGATCATCGCCGCCGGCTACGAGTTTGCCCATAACGATGATTACGACCGCACCCTGCCGGACCTGAAAGAGGGCACTCTGCTGTTTGACGATGCCAGCAGCTATGAGCTGGAGGCCTTCGTCAAAGCGCTGAAGCCCGACCTCATCGGCTCCGGGATCAAAGAGAAATATATCTTCCAGAAAATGGGGGTGCCGTTCCGCCAGATGCACTCCTGGGACTATTCCGGCCCCTATCACGGCTATGACGGCTTCGCCATCTTTGCCCGCGATATGGATATGACCCTGAACAATCCGGCGTGGAACGAACTGACTGCCCCGTGGCTGAAGTCTGCGTGATTGCCCCTTCACTGTCCCGTCAGTCCACCGATTTGTGGCGCGGGAGGAGAACACCATGAGCCAAACGATCGATAAAATTCACAGCTGTTATCCGCTGTTTGAACAGGATGAATACCAGACCCTGTTCCAGAACAAAAAGAGCCTTGAAGAGGCGCACGACGCGCAGCGCGTCCAGGAGGTATTTGCCTGGACCACCACCGCCGAGTATGAAGCGCTGAACTTCCAGCGCGAGGCTTTGACCGTCGACCCGGCCAAAGCCTGCCAGCCGCTCGGGGCGGTGCTCTGCGCGCTGGGGTTCGCCGGCACCCTGCCCTACGTCCACGGCTCTCAGGGCTGCGTCGCCTATTTCCGCACCTACTTTAACCGCCATTTTAAGGAGCCGGTGGCTTGCGTCTCCGACTCGATGACCGAGGACGCGGCGGTGTTCGGCGGCAACAACAACATGAATCTGGGCCTGCAGAATGCCAGCGCGTTGTATAAACCCGAGATTATCGCCGTCTCCACCACCTGCATGGCCGAGGTGATCGGCGACGATCTGCAGGCGTTTATCGCCAACGCCAAAAAAGAGGGATTTGTTGACGACAGTATCGCCATTCCTTACGCCCATACCCCCAGCTTTATCGGCAGCCATGTCACCGGCTGGGACAATATGTTCGAAGGGTTCGCGAAGACCTTTACCGCTGACTACGCCGGGCAGCCGGGCAAACTGCAAAAGCTCAATCTGGTGACCGGATTTGAGACCTATCTCGGCAACTTCCGCGTGCTGAAGCGGATGATGGCGCAGATGGATGTCCCCTGCAGCCTGCTCTCCGACCCTTCAGAGGTGCTCGACACCCCCGCCGACGGCCATTACCGGATGTACGCCGGCGGCACCAGCCAGCAGGAGATCAAAACCGCGCCGGACGCCATTGACACCCTGCTGCTGCAGCCATGGCAGCTGGTGAAAAGCAAAAAGGTGGTTCAGGAGATGTGGAATCAGCCCGCCACGGAGGTAGCCGTTCCGTTGGGTCTGGCCGCTACCGACGCGCTGCTGATGACCGTCAGTCAGCTGACCGGCAAACCGATCGCCGACGCCCTGACCCTTGAGCGCGGCCGGCTGGTGGACATGATGCTGGACTCCCACACCTGGCTGCACGGCAAAAAATTCGGCCTCTACGGCGATCCGGATTTCGTGATGGGCCTGACGCGCTTCCTGCTGGAGCTGGGCTGCGAGCCGACGGTGATCCTCAGCCATAACGCCAATAAACGCTGGCAAAAGGCGATGAAGAAAATGCTCGACGCCTCGCCATACGGCCAGGACAGCGAAGTATTCATCAACTGCGACCTGTGGCACTTCCGGTCGCTGATGTTCACCCGTCAGCCGGACTTTATGATCGGTAACTCCTACGGCAAGTTTATCCAGCGCGATACCCTGGCGAAGGGCAAAGCCTTCGAAGTGCCGCTGATCCGTCTCGGCTTTCCGCTGTTCGACCGCCATCATCTGCACCGCCAGACCACCTGGGGCTATGAAGGCGCGATGAACATCGTCACGACGCTGGTGAACGCCGTGCTGGAAAAACTGGACCACGACACCAGCCAGCTGGGCAAAACCGATTACAGCTTCGACCTCGTTCGTTAACCATCAGGCGCCCCGCCGCAGGCGGGGCCAGGAGGGAGTATGCCCATCGTGATTTTCCGTGAGCGCGGCGAGGCGCTGTATGCCTATATCGCCAAACAGGATCTGGAGGCCCGGGTGCTTCAGGTCGAACATGACGAGACGGACCGCTGGGGCGGCGCGATTGCCCTTGAAGGGGGACGTCGCTACTACGTCAATCCGCAGCCGGGGCGGCCGGTCTTTCCGATAAGCCTGCGCGCCACCCGCAGCACGCTGCTATAAGGAGCTGGAAATGTCCGATAACGATACCCTTTTCTGGCGTCTGCTGGCGCTGTTCCAGACGCTGCCGGAGCTGCAGCCGGTGCAAGTCGTCGACTGGCTGGCGCAGGAGTGCGGCGAAACCTTGACCCCGGCACGGTTAACCACCCTGACGCAGCCTCAGCTGGCCGCCAGCTTTCCTTCGGCGACGGCGGTGATGTCCCCGGCCCGCTGGGCGCGGGTCATCGCCTGCCTGCAGGGGGTGCTGCCCGGCCATTTGCGCATCGCCCGGTCACCCCAGCGGACGCCCCAGCTGCAGGTCGCCTTCTGTTCGCAGGATGGCCTGGTCATCAATGGTCATTTTGGCCAGAACCGGCTGTTTTTTATCTATGCCTTCGATGACCAGGGCGGCTGGCTGGCGGATCTCCGCCGCTATGCCTCCCCTTCGGCGACGTCTGACGCCAGCGAGATGCGCGCCAGGCTGCTGGAGGATTGCCATTTGCTGTTTTGCCAGGAGATTGGCGGGCCTGCCGCCGCGAGGTTGATCCGCCATCAGATCCATCCGATGAAAGCGCCGCCGGGCATGACGATCCAGGCCCAGTGCGAGGCGATCAATACGCTGCTGGCCGGCCGTTTGCCGCCGTGGCTGGCGAAGCGCCTCAACCGGGATAACCCTCTGGAGGAACGTGTTTTTTAATCGTTGTGTTGTGCTTGTTGCCCGCCGACCCCGCGGGCCTTTTTTTGCCCCCGCAGGGGGCGTCCTTTCTTTCAGCCAGGCAAGCGCCTGAGGACAGGGACATCCTTTCTTTCAGCAAGGCAAGCGCCGCAGGACAGGGACAAAAGTGACAGCGGGGGGTTAGGCGCATCAGGAAAATTGGCGAGAACGCAGGCGCGCATCCAGGACTGGCCGCCAGGACGGCGGCCAGAGGGCGGTCGAGACAGGGATGTCGAGTCCGCCCGTTCCGCCAGATGAAGCCGGAGTGGAGCGGACCGCGCAGCGGCAATTTTCAGCGCCATGCGGGGGGTCATGGGGGGCGGGCGAAACGCCCCCCATGCCGTTCACCCGCAGAGGGCGCGATGAAATAGTGAGGAAGGTCGGTGAACGGAATATTCCACCTTATCGATCCTTCCCGCCTTTCACCAGTCTGAAATCCAGTTATCAGCGCGATAAATCATGCCTTACCCCTGTCTGATTGTTGCCTTTGTCGCAAAGCCCACAACCCTTTTTCCTTAAAAATCAACCCCCCTCTCCCTGGAGCGCGAATTGCATCACCTCCCCGGTCTCCCACCGTCAACGAGGTCACTATGAAGGGAAAGGAAATTCTGGCGCTGCTGGACGAACCCGCCTGCGAGCACAACCAGAAGCAAAAATCCGGCTGCAGCGCCCCTAAGCCCGGCGCCACCGCCGGCGGCTGCGCCTTCGACGGCGCGCAGATAACGCTCCTGCCCATCGCCGATGTCGCGCACCTGGTGCACGGCCCTATCGGCTGCGCGGGAAGCTCGTGGGATAACCGCGGCAGCTTCAGCGCCGGCCCGGCCCTCAACCGGCTCGGCTTTACCACCGATCTCAACGAACAGGATGTGATTATGGGCCGCGGCGAACGCCGCCTGTTCCATGCCGTGCGTCACATCGTCGACCGCTATCGCCCGGCGGCGGTCTTTATCTACAACACCTGCATACCGGCGATGGAAGGCGATGACATTGAGGCGGTGTGCCAGGCCGCGCAGACCGCCACCGGCGTCCCGGTCATCGCCATTGACGCCGCCGGCTTCTACGGCAGCAAAAATCTTGGCAACCGGATAGCGGGCGACGTAATGCTCAGGCAGGTGATTGGCCAGCGCGAACCCGCCCCATGGCCGGACAACACGCCCTTTGCCCCGGCCCAGCGCCACGATATCGGCCTGATTGGCGAATTCAATATCGCCGGCGAGTTCTGGCAGGTCCAGCCGCTGCTCGATGAGCTGGGGATCCGCGTCCTCGGCAGCCTCTCCGGCGACGGCCGCTTTGCCGAGATCCAGACCCTTCACCGGGCGCAGGCCAATATGCTGGTGTGCTCGCGAGCGCTGATCAACGTCGCCCGGGGGCTGGAGCTACGCTACGGCACGCCGTGGTTTGAGGGCAGCTTCTACGGGATCCGCGCCACCTCCGATGCCTTGCGCCAGCTGGCGGCGCTGCTGGGGGATGACGACCTGTGCCGCCGCACCGAGGCACTGATCGCCCGCGAGGAGCGAGCAGCGGAGCAGGCGCTAGCGCCGTGGCGCGAGCAGCTCCGCGGGCGCAAAGTGCTGCTCTACACCGGCGGCGTGAAATCCTGGTCGGTGGTCTCGGCCCTGCAGGATCTCGGCATGACCGTGGTGGCCACCGGCACGCGGAAATCCACCGAGGAGGACAAACAGCGGATCCGGGAGCTGATGGGCGACGAGGCGGTGATGCTTGAGGAGGGCAACGCCCGCACCCTGCTCGACGTGGTGTACCGCTATCAGGCGGATCTGATGATCGCCGGCGGACGCAATATGTACACCGCCTGGAAAGCCCGGCTGCCGTTCCTCGATATCAATCAGGAGCGGGAGCACGCCTACGCTGGCTACCAGGGCATCATCACCCTCGCCCGCCAGCTCTGTCTGACCCTCGCCAGCCCCGTCTGGCCGCAAACGCATGCCCGCGCCCCGTGGCGCTAGGAGAACACCATGGCAGACCTTATCCGTAGCGAAAAACCGCTGGCGGTGAGCCCGATTAAAACCGGGCAACCGCTCGGGGCGATCCTCGCCAGCCTTGGGCTGGCCCAGGCCATCCCGCTGGTCCATGGCGCCCAGGGCTGCAGCGCCTTCGCCAAAGTTTTCTTTATTCAGCATTTTCATGACCCGGTGCCCCTGCAGTCGACGGCCATGGATCCGACCGCCACGATCATGGGCGCCGACGGCAATATCTTCACCGCGCTCGACACCCTCTGCCAGCGCCACAGTCCGCAGGCCATTGTGCTGCTCAGCACCGGACTGGCGGAGGCGCAGGGCAGCGATGTCGCCCGGGTGGTACGCCAGTTTCGCGAGGCGCATCCCCACCATAACGGCGTGGCGATCCTCACCGTCAACACCCCGGATTTTTTTGGCTCCATGGAAAACGGCTACAGCGCGGTGATCGAGAGCATCATCGAGCAGTGGGTGGCGCCGACGCCGCGTCCGGGGCAGCGGCCCCGGCGGGTCAACCTGCTGGTCAGCCACCTCTGTTCGCCAGGGGATATCGAATGGCTGAGCCGCTGCGTGGAGGCCTTTGGCCTGCAGCCGGTGGTCCTGCCGGACCTCTCCCTGTCGATGGATGGCCACCTGGGTCAGGGGGATTTTACGCCCCTGACCCAGGGCGGCGCCTCGCTGCGCCAGATTGCGCAGATGGGCCAGAGTCTGGGCAGCTTCGCCATCGGCGTGTCGCTGCAGCGGGCGGCATCGCTCCTGAGCCAGCGCAGCCGCGGAGAGGTGATCGCCCTGCCGCACCTGATGACCCTCGACCACTGCGATACCTTTATCCATCAGCTGGCGAAGCTGTCCGGGCGCCGCGTACCGGCCTGGATTGAGCGCCAGCGCGGCCAGCTGCAGGATGCGATGATCGACTGCCATATGTGGCTGCAGGGCCAGCGCATGGCGATGGCCGCGGAGGGCGACCTGCTGGCGGCCTGGTGTGATTTCGCCCGCAGCCAGGGGATACAACCCGGCCCGCTGGTCGCCCCCACCAGCCACCCCAGCCTGCGCCAGCTGCCGGTCGAGCGGGTGGTGCCGGGGGATCTGGAGGATCTCCAGCAGTTGCTGAGCCAGCAACCCGCCGATCTGCTGGTGGCTAACTCTCACGCCCGCGATCTGGCGGAGCAGTTTGCCCTGCCGCTGATCCGCGTCGGCTTTCCCCTTTTCGATCGGCTCGGCGAATTTCGCCGGGTCCGCCAGGGGTACGCCGGCATGCGCGACACGCTTTTTGAGCTGGCCAATCTACTGCGCGACCGCCATCACCACACCGCCCTCTACCGATCGCCGCTTCGCCAGGGCGCCGACCCCCAGCAAGCTTCAGGAGACGCTTATGCCGCCCATTAACCGTCAGTTTGAGATGGTCGACGCCGACGAGTGGTCGATGAAAGTCGCCTTCGCCAGCTCCGATTACCGCCATGTCGATCAGCATTTTGGCGCCACGCCGCGGCTGGTGGTCTACGGCGTCAAGGCGGATCGGGTCACCCTGCTGCGGGTGGTGGAGTTCCCGGTCGTCAGCGGCCATCAGACCGAGAAAATTGCCGAGCGCATCCACGCCCTGGAGGATTGCGTCACCCTGTTCTGCGTGGCGATTGGCGAGGCGGTTTTTCGCCAGCTGCTGCAGGTGGGCGTCCGCGCCGAACGGGTTCCCGATCAGACCACCATCCTCGGCTTACTGCAGGAGATCCAGCTCTCCTGGTATGAAAAAGCGCAGCGCCGCAGCGCGCGGCAACGCGATCCGCAGCGCTTTAACCGCCTGCTGGAAGAGCAGACGTGGCGGGAGGAGCCCGACCCGCAGCCCTGAGCCTGTCGTTTATGTGACAAAGCCCACAAAACGCCACAACAGTGTCGGCTCTGTCGGGGGCGGTTAACCCGCCAGGTCATTAACAAATAAGGTTTTTATGCGTTGGTACCGCTATTGCTTGGGGAACAGTACCACCGCCAGTCTGCGGTGCACCGCGCCCCGGCGTTTTCGTCATCATCCCTGGAGCTGACAGCATGTGGAACTACTCCGAGAAAGTGAAAGACCATTTTTTTCATCCCCGCAACGCGCGCGTGGTCGACAACGCCAACGCGGTGGGCGATGTGGGTTCATTAAGCTGCGGCGATGCGCTGCGCCTGATGCTGCGGGTTGATCCGCACACCGAGATCATCGAGGAGGCCGGCTTCCAGACCTTCGGCTGCGGCAGCGCCATCGCCTCCTCTTCCGCGCTGACGGAGCTGATTATCGGCCACACCCTGACCGAAGCCGGGCAGATCACCAACCAGCAGATCGCCGACTACCTCGACGGCCTGCCGCCGGAGAAAATGCACTGCTCGGTGATGGGCCAGGAGGCGCTGCGTGCGGCTATCGCCCATTTTCGCGGCGAAAGCCTTGAGGAGGAGCATGAGGAGGGCAAGCTGATCTGTAAATGCTTCGGCGTCGACGAAGGACATATTCGCCGGGCCGTGGTGAACAACGGCCTGACCACCCTCGAGGAGGTGATCAACTACACCAAGGCCGGCGGGGGCTGTACCGCCTGCCATGAAAAAATTGAGCTGGCGCTGGCGGCGATCCTCGCCCAACAGCCGCCCGCCCCCCTGCCGGCGGAGACGGCCCACGATGCGCAGTGGCAAAGCGTGGTCGATACCATCAACGAGCTGCGCCCGCACATTCAGGCCGACGGCGGCGACATGACGCTGGTGAGCGTCACCCCGCGCCAGGTCACCGTCAGCCTCTCCGGCAGCTGCAGCGGCTGCATGATGACCGACATGACCCTCGCCTGGCTGCAGCAAAAGCTGATGGAGCGCACCGGAAGTTACATGGATGTGGTGGCGGCCCCGGCCGCGGTTAACTAACCCCAGGGGGACACAATGAAACCTGTTTATCTCGATAACAACGCCACCACCCGTCTCGACCCGATGGTTCTCGACGCGATGATGCCCTTTTTGACCGACTTTTACGGCAATCCCTCGTCGATTCACGATTTTGGTCTGCCGGCGCAGGCCGCCCTTGAACGGGCGCACCAGCAGGTGGCCGCTCTGCTCGGGGCCGACTACCCCAGCGAGATCATTTTTACCTCCTGCGCCACCGAGTCCACGACCACCGCCATCGCCTCAGCGGTGGCCCTGATGCCGGAGCGGCGCGAGATCATCACCAGCGCGGTCGAACATCCCGCCACCCTGGCGGTGTGCGAACAGCTGGAGCGCCAGGGATACCTGATCCACCGTATCGCCGTGGATCGGCAGGGCGCTCTGGATATGGCGCAGTTTCGGGCGGCGCTTAGCCCACGCGTGGCGCTGGTCAGCATCATGTGGGCCAATAACGAAACCGGCGTCATGTTCCCGGTGCCCGAGCTGGCGGAGCTGGCCCATGAGCAGGGCGCGCTGTTTCACTGCGACGCCGTGCAGGTGGTAGGCAAAATCCCGATGGCGCTCAGCCAGACGCGGATCGATATGCTCTCCTGCTCGGCGCATAAATTCCACGGCCCCAAAGGGGTGGGCTGCCTCTGGCTGCGGCGGGGAACGCGTTTTCGTCCGCTGCTGCGCGGCGGCCACCAGGCGCATGGCCGGCGGGCCGGTACGGAAAATATCAGCGGCATTGTCGGCATGGGCGCCGCCAGCGAGCTGGCGCAGGTCCACCTCCCGGGCATGGCGCAGATTAGCCAGCTGCGCGATCGCCTTGAACATCATCTCCTGAGCGCCATTCCGGCGGTAACGGTGATGGGCGCCAGCCAGCCGCGGGTGCCCGGCACGCTTAATCTGGCCTTCGAGTGCATTGAAGGCGAGGCGATCCTGCTGCTGATGAATCAGGCCGGGATCGCCGCCTCCAGCGGCAGCGCCTGCACCTCCGGCTCGCTGGAGCCGTCGCACGTCATGCGGGCGATGAATATTCCTTACACCGCGGCCCACGGCACCGTTCGCTTCTCCCTCTCGCGCTACACCCGGGAAAAAGAGATCGACTACGTCATCGCCGCCCTGCCTCCTGTTATCGACCGGCTGCGCGCCCTGTCGCCCTACTGGCGAAACGGCCAGCCGCTCCTGCAGGATGGCGCCTTCGCGCCGGTCTTCGGTTAAGACGGAGAGACGACAATGGGACGCGTACTGATCAATGACACCACCCTGCGCGATGGCGAACAGAGTCCCGGCGTGGCCTTCCAGGCCAGCGAAAAAATCGCCATCGCCGAGGCGCTGTACGCGGCGGGGATCGAGGCGCTGGAGGTCGGCACCCCGGCGATGGGCGAGGAGGAGTGCGCCCGTATCCGGCTGGTGCGCCGTCAGCTTCCGGGCGCCACGCTGATGACCTGGTGCCGGATGCAGGCCGGCGAAATTCGCCTGAGCGCCGAGCTGGGCATGGACTGGGTGGATATCTCCATCCCCGCCTCCGACAAGCTGCGGCAGTACAAACTGCGCGAGAGCTTACCGCTGCTGCTGGAGCGGCTGACGGGTCTGATCCACCTCGCCCATACCCTTGGCCTGAAGGTCTGCATTGGCTGTGAGGACGCCTCGCGGGCCAGCGACGCGACGCTACGGGATATTGCCCGGCAGGCCGGCGAGGCGGGGGCTGCCCGTCTGCGCTATGCCGACACCGTCGGTATCCTCGACCCGTTTACCACCGCGGCGCAGATCGCCGCCCTGCGTAACGTCTGGCCCGGCGAACTCGAGATGCACGCCCATAACGATCTCGGGCTGGCCACCGCCAACACCCTCGCGGCGGTACGCGCCGGGGCCACCAGCGTGAACACCACCGTGCTGGGCCTGGGCGAACGGGCGGGCAACGCGGCGCTGGAAACGGTGGCGCTTGGGCTGGAGCGCTGCCTGGGCGTCGAGACCGGGGTGCGTTTCACCGCCCTGCCGGCGCTGTGCGAACAGGTGGCCCTCGCCACCCGCCGCCCTGTCGATCCCCAGCAGCCGCTGGTGGGCGAGCTGGTTTTTACCCATGAGTCCGGCGTGCACGTCGCGGCGCTACTGCGCGACAGCCAGAGCTATCAGGCGATCGACCCCGCCCTGCTGGGCCGCGGCTATCGGCTGGTGCTGGGCAAACACTCCGGTCGCCAGGCGGTTAACGGCGTCTTCGACCGGATGGGCTATCACCTGACGTCAGCGCAAATTGACCAGCTGCTGCCGGCGCTCCGCCACTTTGCGGAAACCGGCAAACGCAGCCCGCGGGATGAAGAGCTGGCGGCAATCTATCACGCGCTCTGCGGCGCCGAAACGCTGCAGGCCAGGGGGTAAGCATGGAGTGGTTTTATCAGATCCCCGGCGTAGACGACCTGCGCTCCGCCGACGCCTTCTTTCAGTTTTTCGCCGTTCCCTATCAGCCCGAACGTCTGGCCCATTGCAGCCTGCCGGTGCTGGCCGCCTTTCACCGCAAGCTGCGGGCGGAAGTGCCCCTGCTCAACCAGCTGGAGGAGAACCCGCGCGCGCACTGGCTGCTGGCGCGCCGGCTGCTGGCGGAGAGTTATCAGCAGCAGTTCGAGGAGAACACGCCATGAGACCCACATTTACCTTTAGCGAAGCGGTCCGCGTCGTGCGCGCCATCCGTAACGATGGCACCTATGCGGGCCTGCCGTCCGGCGCCCTGTTGGTGCGCCGGGGCAGCATCGGCTATGTCCGCGACTGGGGGGTATTCTTGCAGGACCAGGTCATCTACCAGGTCCACTTCCCGGAGAGCGACCGGATCGTCGGCTGCCGCGAACAGGAGCTGATTGCCGGCGATCGTCCCTGGATGGCGGGGAATCTGCAGTATGGCGATAACGTCACCTGCCAGACGGCGCTGACGTTGCAGGGCGAAGTGGTGGTCAGCGTCGGTCAGCAGGGGCGTATTGAGGCCACCGATCGGGGCGAACGCGGGGACGGCTATATCGTCGACTTCGGCGGCCGCTGGTTCCAGGTTCCGGTGACCGCGCTGGCCCTGGCAGAGGAGGAAGAATAATGCAGCCATGGCAACGATTTGGCCGGCGGCGGCTGGCGCAGAGCCGCTGGAACTGCGAACCGGCGGCCATCGCCGCGGCGGACCGGGAGGCCTTCGAGGCGGCCTGGCAGCGTCAGGCCCGCGTGGAGCAGGCGCTGGTCGCCGAAGTCGCGCCAGAGGCAATCCCCGCCGCGCTACGGGAAGGCCTCGCCGCTTCGCTGCGCCTCTGGCTGGATGAGGGCGGATTTACGCCGCCGGAGCGGGCGGCGATCGTCCTGCACCATGCCCGGCTGGAAACCGCCTTCGCCGGGATTGCCAGCCAGGCGCCGCAGCCGGATCCCGCCGCGGTGCAGGCCTGGTATCTGCGGCATCAGGCGCAGTTTATGCGCCCGGAACAGCGGTTGACCCGCCATCTGCTGCTCACCGTCGATGGCGATGAGCAGGCGGTTTACTCGCGCATCCAGGCGCTTCATGGGCAAATCGCGGCCTCCCGCGAGGCGTTTGCGCCGCTGGCCCAGCGACACTCCCACTGCCCGAGCGCGCTGGAAGGCGGGCGACTGGGGTGGATCGGGCGGGGGTTGCTCTATCCGCAGCTGGAGGAGGCCCTGTTTGCGCTGACGGAAAATGCGCTGAGCGCGCCGGTGGCCAGCGAGCTGGGCTGGCACCTGGTATGGTGCGAAGCCATCCGCCCCGCCGCGCCGATGACGCCTGAACAGGCGCTGGAAAGCGCCCGCGATTACCTTATTCAACAGAGCCAGCGCCGCCACCAGCGCCAGTGGCTGGCTGAGATGTTAGCGCGCCAGCCGGGGCTGTGCGGGTAGCCGACAGGCCACCCGCCAGCGTCTACAGCAGGTGCGGTTTGATCTCCTCAAGCCAGGTCGCCAGACGCGTTTCGGTCTCGTCGAACTGGTTATCCTGGTCCAGCACCAGCCCGACAAACCGCTCCCCCTCCAGCGCCGATGAGGCGCTGAACTCATACCCCTCGTTCGGCCAGCTGCCGATCATCGTCGCCCCGCGGGCGCGCAGGGCGTCGTACAGCGGCCGCAGCCCGCTGGCGAAGTTATCGGGATAGCCGCGCTGATCGCCGAGGCCAAACAGCGCCACCGTTTTTCCCTGCAGGCTGACGTCGCCGAGGTTGCGGATAAACTCGGCCCACGACTCGCTCTCGCCCCCGGCCTCAAGGCCAGGCAGCTGGCCGTCGCCCAGCGTCGGCGTGCCCAGCAGCAGGGCCGGGTAGGCCAGCAGGTCCGCCAGCGTGGCGCGGTTAATATTGACCGGGGCGGCGGCGGCCTCCCCCAGCTGCTTGTGGATCAGTTTCGCGATCTTGCGGGTTTTACCGGTATCGGTGCCAAAGAAAATGCCAATGTTCGCCATAGTACGCTCCTGTCGGAATGGTGTCGGAAATAGGGATTACCGCAGGGGTATTGCGAAGGCTGTGCCAGGTTGCCCTGCACCGTGACGGCTCATCCCTGCCCCATCAGGATCGCTTCCCGCCGCCGCAGCGCCCGCGCAAGGCGCCCCCGGCGGACCGAAAGGTAAAAATCAGCGGATTTTCCCCCTGTCGGATCAATGTTTCGTTCGGTCGTTTCGATAAGGGCGCACCGTTTGCATGGTTATCCGGGTTCGGCTCAGCCCGCCGCGATCCGCGCAGGGTGTCGGACAATTTGTCATAACTGCGACACAGGAGTTTGCGATGACCCTGAATATGATGCTCGATAACGCCGCGCCGGAAGCCATCGCCGGCGCGCTGACTCAACAACATCCGGGGCTGTTTTTTACCATGGTGGAACAGGCCTCAGTGGCGATTTCCCTCACCGACGCCAGCGCCAGGATCATCTACGCCAACCCGGCGTTTTGCCGCCAGACCGGCTATTCGCTGGCGCAATTGTTAAATCAGAACCCGCGCCTGCTGGCCAGCAGCCAGACGCCGCGCGAGATCTATCAGGAGATGTGGCATACCCTGCTCCAGCGTCAGCCGTGGCGCGGCCAGCTGATTAACCAGCGGCGGGACGGCGGCCTGTACCTGGTGGAGATTGACATCACTCCGGTGCTCAGTCCGCAAGGGGAACTGGAGCATTATCTGGCAATGCAGCGGGATATCAGCGTCAGCTATACCCTGGAGCAGCGGCTGCGCAACCATATGACCCTGATGGAGGCGGTGCTGAATAATATTCCCGCCGCCGTGGTGGTAGTGGACGAGCAGGATCGGGTGGTGATGGACAACCTTGCCTATAAAACCTTCTGCGCCGACTGCGGCGGCCGGGAGCTGCTCACCGAGCTGCAGGTCTCCCCAGGCCGGATGACGCCCGGCGTGGAGCAGATCCTGCCGGTGGCGATACGCGGGGCCGCGCGCTGGCTGTCGGTGACCTGCTGGCCGCTGCCCGGCGTCAGCGAAGAGGCCAGCCGCTACTTTATTGACAGCGCCCTGGCGCGAACCCTGGTGGTGATCGCCGACTGTACCCAGCAGCGCCAGCAGCAGGAGCAGGGCCGCCTCGACCGGCTGAAGCAGCAAATGACCGCCGGCAAGCTGCTGGCGGCGATCCGCGAGTCGCTGGACGCCGCGCTGATCCAGCTGAACTGCCCGATTAACATGCTGGCGGCGGCCCGTCGGCTGAACGGCGAGAGCAGCGGCAACGTGGCGCTGGAGGCCGCCTGGCGCGAAGGGGAAGAGGCGATGGCCCGGCTCCAGCGCTGTCGCCCGTCGCTGGATCTCGAAAACCCCGCCGTCTGGCCGCTGCAGCCCTTTTTCGACGACCTGTGCGCCCTCTACCGCACCCGCTTCGATGCCGAGGGGCTGCAGCTGGACATGGCCTCGCCGCATCTGATCGGCTTTGGCCAGCGCACTCAGCTGCTGGCGTGCTTAAGCCTGTGGTTCGACCGCACCCTGGCCCTCGCCGCCGAGCTGCCTTCCGTCCCGCTGGCGATGCAGCTCTATGCCGAGGAAAACGACGGCTGGCTGGCGCTGTACCTGACCGACAACGTGCCGCTGCTGCAGGTGCGCTACGCCCACTCCCCCGACGCGCTGAATTCGCCGGGCAAAGGCATGGAGCTGCGGCTGATCCAGACCCTGGTGGCGCACCATCGCGGGGCCATCGAGCTGACTTCCCGGCCGCAGGGCGGCACCTGCCTGACCCTGCGTTTCCCGCTGTTTAACACCCTGACCGGAGGTGAAGCATGATCCCCGAATCCGACCCGGACACCACCGTCAGACGCTTCGACCTCTCTCAGCAGTTCACCGCCATGCAGCGGATAAGCGTGGTGCTGAGCCGCGCCACCGAGGCCAGCAAAACGCTGCAGGAGGTGCTCAGCGTATTGCACAACGATGCCTTTATGCAGCACGGGATGATCTGTCTGTACGACAGCGAGCAGGAGATCCTCAGTATCGAAGCGCTGCAGCAAACCGAGCAGCAGACTCTCCCCGGCAGCGCGCAGATCCGCTATCGTCCCGGCGAGGGGCTGGTGGGGACGGTGCTGGCCCAGGGGCAATCGCTGGTGCTGCCCCGGGTCGCCGACGATCAGCGTTTTCTCGACCGCCTGAGCCTCTACGATTACGATCTGCCGTTTATCGCCGTGCCGCTAATGGGGCCCAACGCCCGGCCCATGGGCGTGCTGGCGGCCCAGCCGATGGCGCGCCAGGAAGAGCGGCTGCCGGCCTGCACCCGCTTTCTCGAAACCGTCGCCAACCTCATCGCCCAGACCATCCGGCTGATGCTCCTCCCGGCCTCCGCCACCCTGCCGGGCCGCCAGCCGCCGAAGGTGGAACGGCCGCCGGCCTGCTCGTCGTCGCGCGGGGTGGGCCTTGACAATATGGTCGGCAAGAGCCCGGCGATGCGCCAGATCGTGGAGGTGATCCGCCAGGTTTCGCGCTGGGACACCACTGTGCTGGTACGCGGCGAAAGCGGCACCGGGAAAGAGCTGATCGCCAATGCCATCCACCACCATTCCCCGCGGGCTGGCGCCGCCTTCGTCAAATTTAACTGCGCGGCGCTGCCGGACAACCTGCTGGAAAGCGAACTGTTCGGCCATGAAAAAGGCGCCTTTACCGGCGCGGTGCGCCAGCGTAAGGGGCGTTTTGAGCTGGCGGATGGCGGCACCCTGTTCCTCGACGAGATTGGCGAAAGCAGCGCCTCGTTCCAGGCTAAGCTGCTGCGCATCCTGCAGGAGGGAGAGATGGAGCGGGTCGGCGGCGATGAGACCCTGCGGGTGAATGTCCGCATCATCGCCGCCACCAACCGCCACCTGGAGGAGGAGGTCCGGTTGGGCCACTTCCGCGAGGATCTTTACTATCGCCTGAACGTGATGCCCATCGCCTTGCCCCCGCTGCGCGAGCGTCAGGAGGACATCGCCGAGCTGGCGCACTTTCTGGTGCGCAAAATTGGCCAGCATCAGGGGCGCACGCTGCGGATCAGCGAGGGGGCGATCCGTCTGCTGATGGAGTACAGCTGGCCGGGCAATGTTCGCGAACTGGAGAACTGCCTCGAACGATCGGCGGTGATGTCCGAGAGCGGCCTGATCGATCGCGACGTGATCCTCTTCACCCACCAGGAACGTCCGGCCAAAGCCCTGCCCGCCAGCGGGCCGGCGGAAGACAGCTGGCTGGACAACAGCCTGGACGAACGCCAGCGGCTGATCGCCGCGCTGGAAAAAGCCGGCTGGGTGCAGGCCAAGGCGGCGCGGCTGCTGGGGATGACGCCGCGCCAGGTCGCCTACCGGATCCAGATCATGGATATCACCCTGCCGCGTCTGTAAGCCACGGTGTCAGGTTCAGGACATTGTCGCCTGCGCGGCGGGAACACGACAATATTTTGCCGCAGGGATGCGGAATAACACCTTTCTTTTCAGCATGATAAAAAATCCCTCTCTGGTATGCCCTTTGCAGCAGGAAGGTATCGCCCAACCAAGAAGGTACGACCATGACTTCCTGCTCTTCTTTTTCCGGCGGCAACGCCTGTCAATCGGCGGACGCCAGCGCGTTAGCGCCGCGGGTGGCCGATAAGGTCGCCGCGCACCCCTGCTATTCCCGCAGCGGGCACCACCGTTTCGCCCGGATGCATCTCCCGGTCGCTCCGGCCTGCAATCTGCAGTGCAACTACTGCAACCGTAAATTCGACTGCAGCAATGAATCCCGCCCCGGGGTGTCTTCGACGCTGCTGACCCCCGAGCAGGCGGTGCTGAAAGTGCGCCAGGTGGCCCAGGCCATCCCGCAGCTGTCGGTGGTCGGCATTGCCGGGCCCGGCGATCCGCTGGCCAATATGACCCGCACCTTCCGCACCCTGGAGCTGGTCCGCGATCAGCTTCCGGACCTGAAATTATGCCTGTCGACCAACGGGCTGATGCTGCCCGACGCGGTGGATCGCCTGCTGGAGGTCGGTGTGGATCACGTTACGGTGACCATCAATACGCTGGATGCCGGCATCGCCGGACAAATCTACGCCTGGCTGTGGCTCGACGGCGAACGCTACCGCGGGCGGGAAGCCGGGGAGATCCTGATAGCCCGCCAGCTGGAGGGGGTCCGCAGGCTGACCAACGCCGGGGTGCTGGTCAAGATAAACTCGGTGCTGATCCCGGGGATCAACGACAGCGGCATGGCCGAGGTCAGCCGTTGTTTGCGGGAAAGCGGCGCGTTTATTCACAATATTATGCCGCTGATTGCCAGACCGGAGCACGGCACGGTCTTTGGCCTCAACGGCCAGCCAGAGCCGGACGCCGGGATGCTCGCCGCGATCCGCAGCCAGTGCGGGGCCGCGATGCCGCAGATGACGCATTGCCACCAGTGCCGCGCCGACGCCATCGGCATGCTGGGCGAAGACCGCAGCCAGCAGTTTACCCAGCTGCCGGACCCGGACAGCCTCCCCGACTGGCTGCCCATCCTCCATCAGCGCGCCGAACTTCATGCCAGCCTCGCCACCCGGGGAGAGTCGGAGGCCGATGATGCCTGTCTGGTGGCAGTGGCCTCCAGCCGCGGCGAGGTGATTGATTGTCATTTTGGCCATGCCGACCGCTTCTCGATCTACAGCCTGTCTGCCGCCGGCATGGTGCTGGTGGGCGAGCGCTTTACGCCAAAATATTGCCGCGGCGCGGAGGAGTGCGGGCCGCAGGAGAACGAAGCCAGACTGGCGGCGCTTCTCGCGCTGCTCGCCGACGTGAAAGCGGTGTTCTGCGTGCGTATCGGCCATACGCCATGGCAACAGCTCGAGCGACAGGGCATTGAGCCGCAGGTGGACGGCGCGTGGCGGTCGGTCGCCGAGGTGCTGCCCGCCTGGTGGCAGCGGCGACGACAGAGCCTGGCGGCATCGCGCCTGCGTCAGGGGGTCGCCTGATGGCGCCGGTCGACTGGTTGACCCGCCTGTGGCGACGGTATCACGCCGGAAAAGGCTGCTTTCCGCTGCGCATGGGGCTCAGCGTCGAGGCGTGGCTGGCCCTGCAGCAGCGGCTGGGCGAGGTGGCGACGCCGCTGGACAGCGAGGCGCTGAGCCGCCGCCGGCTGATGACGGAGCTGAATGCCACCCGCGACGAAGAGCGCCGCCAGCTGGCGCGATGGCTGGCGGAGTGGATCGCGCCGGGAGCCGAACCGATGGCGCCGATCGTCGCCGGGGCGGCGCTGGCGTTTAATCATCTATGGGAGGATCTGGGTCTGGATTCGCGGGCGGAACTGGGCCGGCTGATGAGCGACTGCTTTCCGCAGCTGGTGGCGCAGAATGTCCACCATATGCGCTGGAAGAAGTTCTTTTATCGCCAGCGCTGCCTGCAGTCGCAGGGGGAGATCGTCTGCCGCTCGCCGAGCTGCGACGAATGCCTGGAGCGTAGCCTCTGCTTCGAACCGCCGCCGCAATAGACACCCCGCAGGTGCCCCTGCGGCTGCCCCAAAAATGCCCCTGTTTAACCGCTTTACGCGGATTTCTGCCGGGTGGCGCTTCGCTTACCCGGCCTACAAAACCATCTACCTATCAGAAGGTTACTCAACACCCCAGGCCCGGCAAGCGCCGCGCCGCCGGGCAAGGACAGCGGGCGCGGAGCCGCTTGTGTGCCGGGTGGCGCTTCGCTTACCCGGCCTACAAAGTCATTTACCTATCAGAAGGCTACTCAACACCCCAGACCCGGCAAGCGCCGCCGGGCAAAGACAGCAGGCGCGGAGCCGCTTGTGTGCCGGGTGGCGCTTCGCTTACCCGGCTTACAACGCCATTTACCTATCAGAAGGCTACTCAACACCCCAGACCCGGCAAGCGCCGCCGGGCAAAGACAGCAGGCGCGGAGCCG
>NZ_JAIJYL010000024.1:0-84410 GCF_019753495.1 Klebsiella sp. TF21-TM
TCGTCCATGGCGGTGACCTCTGGCGATTAAATACACCATTATCATGCCTTCAGCCACCACAACAAGGGAAGACCCATTTATATACAGTAAGTTTGACAGGGGGAAGTATGCCGCGTTTATACGAAATCGAGACGGCCTGCCGTAAGGCAATAGATATCCTGCCTAACGGAAAGCGCATCCTCACCACCAGGCGATTTCTGCAGGAACTGGAGAGATATAACTGGCACTGGTCGCCACGGCAGGCTAACCAGTGGATAGAGCACTATGTGACGACATTCCGCGACGTCTCAACGCAGGAAGGTGACGATCGCACGTTCCAGCTTTACAACCCGAATGGAGGGCTGTAATCGTGGGATTTCCATCGCCAGCATCAGACTATGTAGAGGGGCGGCTAACCGTCGATAAGCTATGCAGCATCGGCCCTAATACTCGGGTCGTACAGACAGAAACTGGTTATGCCGTAGTTGATTTCTCCGTTAAACCAAAGCAGCAGGACACTGTATTGATCCAGTACTCCGGCGGTACAGATTTTGCGAAGGTTATGGGGAAGGCGTTTATTACTCGTGATGGTGAGGCGCTGGAAGGCGAGGCATTGGACGATGTGGTAGTGTTAGGAATAGTGACATTCGTTATTAACCGGATATGGAAGGATGATGATGATTATCCAGTAATATGAAAAGGGGTGCGCACCTAAATTTCATCCTTACCCCTGGATGAAAAGCCTATAAAAACATGCTGGTAAAGTAGCGCCATTCGATACTGGAAAGGCGCTCGCAACTTCTTTCAGAGGCGAAAGTATTCCCAGCCAATCATTAAGGGCTAATGTCAAAAATTTCATGAGAAAATGAAGTTTTGAAGGTGGCTAACTTATTGAAAAGGTTGCGTGTGAAATTTGAGGTATTTTCTCAAAAAAATAGGTAAATATCTGTTTTTAAAGAAAAGCGGTCCGGTCTCGAAAACCGGAGTAGGGGCAACTCTACCGGGGGTTCAAATCCCCCTCTCTCCGCCAACTATTCTTTCTCTGACCATTCCCCTTCAATAACACCGTTAGCTTCAGGTATAACGCCTGCGCTGGGGTATCGCCATCATCATCGTCCTGGTTTCAGCGTAAAGACGCGGTAGTGCGCCTTGTCCTTTTGTGGTCTTACCGCCGCAATTTGCCCGAACGAGCTTAAACGCATCATAAAGAGGGAAGGTACGCCTGGAAAGCGGCAATGTTGAAAAGAGTGATCTCAACGGAGCGGGAACAAGAAAAAGCCCGCTGAGCGCGGGCTTTGATGGGGATCAGAACTGGTAAACCAGACCGAGGGCCACGATATCATCGGTCGAGATACCGTTGTTGCGGTAGAAGCGGTCGTCTTCATCCAGCAGGTTGATTTTGTAATCCACATAGGTGGACATATTCTTATTGAAGTAGTAGGTCATGCCGATGTCGACATACTTGACCAGATCCTTGTCGCTATAGCGAGAATAGTTGTAAAGATCTTTCCCCTTCGATTGCAGATAGGCCACGGATGGACGCAGCGGTAAATTATACTCATCGAACTGGTACTGGGCGACGACTTCAAAGTTCTGCGTCTTGTTGGCAATAGCGCCGTTGCCGTAGAAGGTCATGTTGCGGGTTTCCGCATACATGGCGGCCAGATAGATGTTGTTGGCGTCATATTTTGCGCCGACGGTCCAGGCCTCGGCTTTATCACCGTTAGCGTAAATATGGCTGCTGCGTGCTGCCGCCAGCTGGTTATGGGTACGGTCGGAAGCCGAGTAGGCGGCCCCGAAGCTGATGCCCATATCGAGATCGTAGTAGCTGGAGATACCAAACCCGTCGCCATTTTCCCGCGCCAGTTTACGAGCGCCGCCGTTGTTTGTGCCTTCGCCAGAACCGGCGTTTTCATTATTCCCCTGATACTGCAGGGCGAAATGCAGGCCGTCGACGAGGCCGAAGAAATCGCTGTTACGGTAGGTGGCCACCCCGTTGGTGCGGCCGGTCATGTAAACGTCGGTCTGAGTGTAGGTATCGCCGCCGAATTCCGGCAGCATATCAGTCCAGGATTCGATGTCGTACACCACGCCGTAGTTACGGCCATAGTCCAGTGAGCCATAGTCAGCAAACTTCAGACCGGCGAAGGCCAGACGAGTCCATGAATTCGCGCCTTCTCCTTCGCTGGTGTTCGCTTTGACATTGTATTCCCACTGACCGTAGCCGGTTAACTCGGAAGCGATCTGCGTTTCGCCTTTGATGCCTAAGCGAGCATAGGTCTGGTCGCCGTCCTCGCTGGTGTCGTCAGAGAAGTAACGCAGGCCGGCGACTTTCCCATAAAGGTCCAGTTTGTTGGCGTTGTTGTTATAAATTTCTGCAGCATTAACGGCATTGACCATGAGTAATGCCGGTACCATGAGTGCCAGTACTTTTCTTTTCATTATATATTCCCTTTTATTAATAATTTCTGTGAATTATGACAATCCCTCCGGAATGCCTGTCAGATACTAACGACTAAGTTCATTTTTATTTAAAATAAAATATGTAAATAAATAATGTAAGATATTACAAGATATTTCTATGTGGTTCATTATATTAAATTTAAATGAATCTGTTTTAATGATTATTTTGTTGTATAGCAATAAGTTATGTTGCTGTGTTGCGATCGTGGTTAACTGAATGAAATTATTTATATTAATTTACAGCGAGTTGGTCATTCAGTCTTTAAATATAATTTATTAGTCAATGCCGCCGGCGGAGGGATAATTACACTACGCGGCATGGCTGGGTGTCGTTAATGTTTAAGCCCGTGGGTAAAGAATAAAAAAAACCACCCCTGCGTATTTCCATTGGCAGAATAAGTGATAAGTGGGTGCAGAAGACAAGGATGAAACTGCTGCCTGTGGCGCAGCATGGCGGTATAATGTGATGAGCGTCACGTTTTTGAGTGGCGGTAGTATGATTTGTCACGGAGAGGAATGAGATGGAAGAGCAGGCAAAACGCAGCCCGGGCGGCAAACTCGCGCTATGGGCGTTGTATGCCTTTTGCGGATATTGTGTCTGGGTCATTGTGCGTTACTGGTGGGTGGTGGGAAAAATTCACAGTGTCCCCGGCGCCAGCGCGGAGGGCGACTTTGGCACCATGGCAGGGAAATGGCTTGGCGCCCTGTTGGGAATGCTGGTGCTCGCCGGCATTGGCGCGATCCTCGGCGCTGTCGTCTGGTATACACGGCCCTCCGGAAGCGGGCGGGATCATCGGTCGTAAAGTTGCTATGCTCGAGGCTGACCTACAGATAAAGGAACGCCTATGAACCTGGTTGACTGGCAGCAGCGATTTGAGCACTGGATACTGACGCATCACGCCCGGGAGGATGCGGCGCACGATCTGTCCCATTTTCGTCGCGTCTGGGCCACCGCCACCCGGCTGGCCGCCGGGGAGGAGGAGGTCGACGGGCTGGTGCTTCTCACGGCCTGCTATTTTCATGACATTGTCAGTCTGCCTAAAAATCATCCGGAGCGAAGCCGCTCCTCGATGATGGCTGCCGAGAAAACCCTGGCTATTTTGCAGTCGTCGTTTGCCGATTTTCCCGCAGACCGGTATGCGGCGGTCAGCCACGCTATTGAGGCGCACAGCTTCAGCGCGGCGATCCCGCCGCGCACGCTGGAGGCGAAAATCGTCCAGGACGCCGACCGTCTCGAGTCTCTGGGGGCGATAGGCCTGGCGCGGGTCTTCGCCGTCGCCGGCGCCCTGAACACCATTCTGTTTGATGCCGACGATCCTTTCGCCGACCGGCGAGCGCTGGATGACAGAAAATATGCCCTCGACCATTTCCAGTGCAAGCTCCTGCGCCTGCCGGAAACCATGCAGACCGCCGGAGGAAGGGCTATGGCGCAGCATAATGCGCGCTTCCTCGTCGAGTTTATGGCCAAGATCAGCGCGGAGTTGAAGGGGGAACCCCTGGCGCTGGATGAGGCGGTTTTACGCCGCTTTGCACCGCAGCCGTCAACCGACCAGTGATTTATGGTACTCTCTGCAAAAATCGTCCGCGCTGGTTGAGGATATGCCACAAAAGTTAAGCAAGGAAAACAGGTCGTTGTCATTGACGGAACAGGCCGGTGAAGAGGCTCAGGCGCTGCTGCGCCAGCTGATGACGATCTACGATGTGAAAACGCTGGTCGCCGAACTGGTGAGCGTCGGGGAGCAGCACTGGAGCGCGGCGATCCTCAAGCGCGTGGCGGCCCTCAGCCGCGCGGCAGCGCGTTTGCGTCCGCAGGAGGTCGCTCATCTGGCGACGCTGCTGCCGTCGCCGCCGGCCCATCATCCGCACTATGGATTCCGCTTTGTCGATCTGTTTGCCGGTATCGGCGGGATCCGCAGCGGTTTTGAAGCTATCGGCGGGCAGTGCGTCTTTACCAGCGAGTGGAACAAGCATGCGGTGCGCACCTATAAGGCCAACTGGTATTGTGATCCGCAGCAACACCGTTTCAATGAAGATATTCGCGATATCACCCTCAGCCATCGCCCCGACGTTAGCGATGACGAGGCGACGCAGCATATCCGCGAGACTATCCCGCAGCATGATGTGCTGCTGGCCGGCTTTCCCTGCCAGCCTTTCTCACTTGCCGGCGTGTCGAAAAAAAATGCCATGGGCCGCGCCCACGGCTTTGCCTGCGAAACCCAGGGGACGCTGTTTTTTGATGTAGTGAGAATTATCGCCGCCCGTCAGCCGGCGATCTTTGTGCTGGAGAATGTCAAAAATCTCAAAAGCCACGATCAGGGGCGGACCTTCCGCATCATCATGCAGACGCTGGATGAGCTGGGGTATGAGGTCGCTGACGCCGGGCATAGCGGGCCGGACGATCCGAAGGTGATCGACGGGCGCCATTTCTTACCGCAGCACCGGGAGCGCATCGTGCTGGTGGGCTTCCGTCGCGATCTGCAGCTGCACGAGGGGTTTACGCTGCGCGATATCGCGGCGCTGTACCCGGCGGTTCGGCCAACATTTGGCGAGCTGCTGGAGCCGACGGTGGATGCTAAATTTATCCTCACGCCGGTACTGTGGAAATATCTTTATCGATATGCCCGCAAACATCAGGCGCGGGGCAATGGCTTTGGTTATGGCCTGGTGGACCCCGCCAATCCCCACAGCGTGGCCCGGACGCTCTCCGCCCGCTACTATAAAGATGGCGCCGAAATTCTCGTCGATCGCGGCTGGGACCGGCCGCTGGGCGAGACGCATTTTGACGATCCGCAGAATCAACAGCGGCGTCCTCGTCGGTTGACGCCGCGGGAGTGCGCCCGGTTGATGGGTTTCGAATCGCCTCAGGGGGCGCGTTTCCGCATCCCGGTGTCGGATACCCAGGCCTATCGTCAGTTCGGCAACTCGGTGGTGGTTCCGGTCTTCGCCGCGGTGGCGAAGCTCCTGGCCCCGCGCATCGCTCAGGCGGTGGCGCGTCGCGAAGCGGGTGATAACGATGGCGGATGTTCACGATAAAGCCACGCGCAGTAAAAATATGCGGGCTATCGCCACGCGCGATACGGCGATCGAGAAGCGGATAGCGGCGCTGTTGACTCAGGCGGGATTCACCTTTGTTGCCCAGGATCGCGAGCTGCCGGGACGCCCTGATTTCGCTTTACCCGATTACCGTTGCGTCATCTTTACCCACGGCTGTTTCTGGCATCACCATGACTGTTACCTGTTTAAGGTGCCGGCCACCCGGACCGCGTTCTGGCTGGACAAGATCGCCAGCAACGTGGCGCGCGATGCCCGTGACCGGCAAAAGCTGGCCGAGCAGGGCTGGCGGGTGCTTATCGTCTGGGAATGCGCCCTGCGCGGTCGGCTGAAGCTGAATGACGAGGCGCTCACCGAGCGTCTGGAAGAGTGGATCTGCAGCGCCGGACACGACGCGCAGATCGACACCCAGGGGATCCGCGAACTGGCGCTTATTTCGACGCCTTACAAGGGGTAGCTTCGCTGCGAACCGGGAAAAGGTATTTCCCCAGCGTCACCAGCACGACGGCAAAAATAATCACCGCCAGCGCCAGCCACTCGATCAGGGACAGGCTTTCGCCACCGAATCCGGTACCAAGCAGAACCGCCACCACCGGGTTGACATAGGCGTAGCTGGTGGCCACCGCCGGGGTGACATTGCGGATCAAAAACATATAGGCGTTGATGGCAATCAGCGAGCCAAAGATAGCCAGGTAGGCCACAGCGGCGATCCCGGACCACGACGGAACACGGGTTAAGGTTTCGCCGCTCAGCCATGACGCGGCCAGCAGGACGATCCCGGCGGCGAGCATCTCGATTGCCCCCGCCATCATGCCGGTCGGCAGCTCGATCCGCGAGCCGTAAACCGAGCCGAAGGCCCAGCTCAGGGAGCCAATCAGGATCAGCAGCGCGCCCCAGGGGTTGCCGTTCAGGTTGCCTCCGCTGTTAAGCATCACAATACCCGCGAGGCCAATGGCAATCCCCAGCCATTCCAGTTTACGAGTGGCGATGCCGAAAAAGCGGCTGAAGCACAGGGTGAACAGCGGAACGGTGGCGACCATGACCGCGGCGATCCCGGAGGGAACGTGCTGATGTTCGGCCAGGGTGACAAAGCCGTTGCCGACGGCCAGCAGCAAAACCCCGATCAGCGCGGCGTTAAGCAACGGTCCGCGGGCCGGCAGTTTATGGCCGGTGGCCAACAGCCATCCCAGCAGCAGCACGCCGGCAGAGAGAAAGCGAATTCCGGCCATCATCAGCGGCGGCCAGCTAGCGACGCCGACGGCGATGGCGAAATAGGTAGAGCCCCAAATGATATACAGCGCAAACAGCGCCCCGATAAGCGGTAACAGCTGACGGGTAGACATACTTCCTCACGACGGTGCAGAGATAGAAAGGGGACATATAGTAAACGTGAAAACTATCCTGCTGGCGAGCGCTTAATTTGCGTCAGGTTGTTAAATTTATATTGACTAATTGTACCTTGGGCAGTGGCCGTTTTTTAACGCATACTCGAGGGAGACATTGATGAAAAGAGAAGGAAAATCATTTTGGCAGGAAGTAGTCTTTTAACATTACTCGATGATATCGCCACGCTGCTGGACGATATTTCCATGATGGGCAAGCTGGCGGCGAAAAAAACGGCGGGGGTGCTGGGCGACGATCTCTCCCTCAACGCCCAACAGGTGACCGGCGTGCGGGCAAATCGTGAGCTGCCTGTGGTCTGGGGCGTGGCGAAAGGGTCGTTCGTCAATAAAATCATCCTCGTGCCGCTGGCCCTGCTAATCAGCGCCTTCATTCCCTGGGCGATTACGCCGCTGCTGATGTTGGGCGGCGCGTTTCTCTGTTTTGAAGGGGTGGAAAAGGTGCTCCACAGCCTGGAAGCGCGTAAGCACAAAGAGGACCCAGCGCAACGGCAGCAGCGTCTTCAGGCGCTGGCGGATCGTGATCCGCTGGCCTTTGAGCGTGACAAAGTCAAAGGGGCGATCCGCACCGACTTTATTTTGTCCGCGGAAATTGTCGCCATCACCCTCGGCATTGTCGCGGAAGCGCCGCTGCTGAATCAGATCCTCATTCTGTCGGGGATCGCGATTCTGGTCACCGTCGGGGTCTATGGCCTGGTGGGGGTGATCGTCAAACTGGATGACATGGGCTACTGGCTGGCGGAGAAACGCAGTACCCTGGCGCAGTGGCTGGGCAAAGGGTTATTGACCGTGGCGCCCTGGCTGATGAAAGTGCTCTCTATCGTCGGAACGCTGGCCATGTTCCTCGTGGGCGGCGGGATTGTGGTTCACGGTATTGCGCCGCTACACCATGCCATTGAGCACTGGAGCGCGGGGCTGGGCGGCATGTTGGCCGCCTTGCTGCCGATGGTGGCTAATCTGGTGCTGGGTTTTATCATCGGCGCGGTGGTGCTGGCGGGCGTCAAGGCGGTCAGTCGCCTGCGTGGCGCGGTGAAGTAGTCAGGTGCGGCGCCGCATGACGGCGCCGCGTGGTCTACGCTAAAAGCGCCTCCGGTATCGACAGAGACCGGGCGTGCTGACGACGTCAGATTTGCGCAACGTACTGCGAGAGAAAGATGGAAAAGCCACTACGGTTGAAGTTGAAAAAACTCTACCACCTGACTCGCCCGGCGCATGTGGTTAACATTTGTTTTATCGTGGTGCTGTTTTTCTCCACGCTGCTGATCTGGCGCGAAATCAATGTCCTGGAAGAGGCCTACGTGGCGAACCAGCGCAATAATCTGGCTAACGTCGCGCATGAAATGGATGGCCTGCTGCAGTTCAACATCGACAGGATGATGTTTTTTCGCCACGGTATGCAGTCCGCGCTTGAACGCCCGCTCGACGTCGATGTGTTGCACGAAGCCAGCCAGCGCTATCTGAGCCAACGCCACCAGGAGACATGGCGGGTGGCGCTCCCCAACCGCCGGACGCTGCCGGTGTTTGGCGTCTCGGAGGGCGTCGTCAGGGATCACCCGCTGCTCTTGCCGGACGATCCGCTGGTGGTCAATGAACTGATGGCGACGCTGGAGCTGGGTTATCTGTTAAACCTGACGCAGCATGACCGCGATTTTGCCGAGCGGATGCAATATATCTCCCGCAGCGGTTTTTTCACCTCGACCCTGCCGCTGCGCGATGAATCGCAGGTGAAGACCTACTATTCCCGCGCCATCAGCGCCCTCTGGTTTACCCGGCAGACCCAGCGGAACAATCCGCACCGCGGCGTTATCTGGCAAACCTTTCCTGACGATGACCCGCAGCTGGAAGAGCAGGTGGTCACCGCCTCGATACCGCTGGATTTTGCCGGTTACTGGCGCGGCGTGCTGGCGATGGATTTCTCAGTCAGCGAAATAAAAGCATTTTTAATCAGCGCGATGCAGGGCGGGCAGGAGGGGGAATATCAGCTTTACGACAGCCATCTTAACCTGCTGGCCTCTTCTGCGCCGGGGAATGTCCTGACGCTGCTGTCGCCGCGCGAACAGGAACTGCTCAGCCGCGCGTTTGCCCATGATAATCAGGGCGGTCTGCGTCTGCTGACGCGCTATATCAGCTGGGCCAAACTGCGCAATTTTGATGGCGTGCTGCTGCGGATCCATACTCTGCGGGAAGGCGTACGCGGCAACTTTGGCACCATCACCATCGCCCTGACCCTGATGTGGATCCTCTTCACCTTAATGCTGCTGCTCTCCTGGCTGGTGATCCGCCGTATGGTCCGCAATATGAGCGTTCTCCAGACCTCCCTGGAGTGGCAGGCCTGGCACGATGCCTTAACCCGCCTGCTCAATCGCGGGGCGCTGTTTGAGAAGGCGATGGCGGTAGCCAGCGACTGCCAGCGCAGCGGACGACCGCTGGCGGTCATCCAGCTCGATTTGGATCACTTTAAGGGCATTAACGATCGCTATGGCCATCAGGCGGGTGACAGAGTGCTGTCGATGGTGGCCAGTACGCTTGCCGGCACCGTCCGGGACGGTGATTTGCTGGGCCGCGTGGGCGGAGAGGAGTTTTGTGTCGTGCTGCCGAATACCACGCTGCAGGAAGCGGCGGCGGTAGCGGAGCGGCTACGCCTGCGTATTCATGGCCGGGAGGTCTTTTTGCATAACAACGTGACGCTGCGGGTCAGCGCGTCGTTAGGGGTGAGCGGCAGCGAAGAGCGAGGGGAGTATCACTTTGAAGCTCTGCAGTCGGTCGCCGATGGTCGACTGTATCTGGCCAAGCAAAATGGCCGCAACCAGGTCTGGTATCGCAGCGAAGCGTGAGCAAAACGTTTCGCCCGAATCAGGCAAAATGAGATTTTTCTTAAAGTGTTCGACGGGGATCGCGCTATCGAATGAAACCGGTTTGCGGCTAAGCCTTATCGCATCAGCCCTGCAGCCCTTTCTGCTGCGAAGCGCCAACTTTCTCAATATTTTGCGCCATGAATATCGCTTGTCATGCAAAATAATTGAGGATAATGTTTCAACGCATCGGATTTCCCGGTGTAACGAATTTTCAAGTGCTTCTTGCATTAGCAAGTTTGATCCCGACTCCTGCGAGTCGGGATTTTTTTCGCCCATCGCTAGCGGTTGGCTTCACTGGCGCTGAAATCATGAATATCGAGTTCAAATGCCTCCGCCAGTTCACGCCAGGTATGCGCCCCGCGGCCATCGATACTGGCGCGCTGTGGGTCATCGAGGATGCGATGGACTTCGCTTTCGCTGATCTCATTAATCGCCGCCAGCAGAGCATCAACGTTGACATCAACGTCGTTCCCGGTCTGGTCTGTCAATCGGTTCTTCATCATTACCCCCCCTCGCTGAGCGTCGCTCAAGCCTCTTTAAGTATAGTCGGTCTAAAAAAACGCCAGTCACTGCCCGCGACGCTGCGAGCGGCGTGGTTTTGTTCTACACTGGCTGGAAATAGAGAGGAGATGGATTATGCAGGTGAACGATCGTGTCACGGTGAAGACCGACGGTGGCCCACGTCGATCGGGCGTAGTGCTGGCAATTGAGTCGTTTAGTGAAGGGACGATGTATCTGGTTTCGCTGGAAGACTATCCCCTGGGGATCTGGTTTTTCAATGAAATAGGGCACCCGGATGGGATCTTCGTGGAAAAAGAAATCTCGTAAAACCGAACTGGCGGGACCACCGCCAGTTTGTTTCAGCGTAGATTCACCTGAATACCGCTGGTAATGTTTTCGGTCAGCCGAACGATGTGGTAAATCACCTGCTTATTATGCGTCTGTATTTTCTTTTTAATATTGCCTTTATGCGATGATACCGTTTTAGCTTTGATGTTCATTTGCGTTGAAATTTGCGAAGTACCATGCCCGGCCATCCACATTTGCAGCATATTTGATTCTGTTTTGCTCAGCGACAACGTCGGTAAATTTAACTGCCCCAGACTCGTGTTCTTGTATTTAAGATAATTAACCAGAATGACATCAAGGTCTTTTGGAGTGATCGATTTTGAGCTGATTAGCAGGTTCTTACGCACCCGTAGATAGCGGTCAAAATGGATGTTCGCCAGCGACATAAAAATCACAAACAACGTCGCCGGATTTTGCGTGATGATCTGGCGAATAATGCCATTACTTTCATCATCATGCACAAAGCAATCTTCATTCAGAAACACCACCGCCGGGCAACATGACGCACAATGCCTGTGCAGATCCTCAGCGCAGTTGACCTCAACGATTTCCTGTTTTTTAATTCCCCGACTGGTCAGATATCCCGTTAGTCCCAACCGGGTATAACTGCACAAATCCATAATCATCGTTGACATGACCCATCCTCAATCAACACGTAACGATATACACTTCACACTGGCTGTGCGAAGCAGTCCTTGCAGGCGGTGATAATAGTAGGTTTAAGAAAGAACCCATTAGTTCCATTAAACTATTCCGCATCTCTGTATATAATTTGCCAGGAAAACTCTTAAAGTAAAGTCAAGAACCGGTAGTGTGAGCGAATTAAAAACAAAAAGTGCCCGCGGATGCTATGGTTAGGCCCCAAAGATTCTTTTACTTTCAGAATTTCCTTATTTCAAATGAAGGCTGCGATGCCTGGCCGTGTTTTGCCCGACTTCTCCGCCTGCGGCGGGGGTGGAAGGCTTAACGCTTTAATGCCACAATACTTTTTTATCAGCTTGTGGGATGAATGATGAAACAGTTAGTTTTTGCTGGCATGGTGCTGGCGCTGGCCGGATGCGTGCAGGTTGATCGTTACGAAGACGTTGTTAAAGCGCCAGCGCCGGCAGGCCTGGAAGGCTACTGGCAGACGAAAGGGCCGCAGAGTGAGATGATGAGTCCGGACGCCATCGCCAGCCTGATCGTCACCAAAGAAGGGGACACCTTCGACTGCCGCCAGTGGCAGCGTGTGATCGCCCAGCCGGGGAAACTGATGAACCGCGATAGCGATATCTACAACGTGACCGCTTCCCTGGATATCTACCCGATCGAGCGCGAGGGCAACACCCTTTCCTACGATCGTATGACGTTGACCCGCGTTGAACGTCTCACCCCGGAGTGCGAGAAGGCGTGGGCTAAAGCGCGTGCGGCCGCTCCAGTCAGAGCGCCGACCACCGCGCGCTAAGGTTCCGGCGGGCCACTGCTGGCCCGTCCGGCGTCAGATGACTACAGCACCGCCTCCAGCACCCACACGCTGACGCTTCCTCCGTTACAGGTAAAGGTTGCGCAGCCTTCGTCGTCGGTTTCGACAATCTCTTCCCGGTTGCCCAGGAAATCCCGCCAGCGTTTGTTGCCATAGTTCTCGCCCAGCGTCAGGGTCTTTTCTCCCTCATCACCATTGGACATCACCACCACGCAGCCGGGATCCTCGTCGGTGCCGCTGCGGCTGAAGGCAATGCAGTTGGGGTGATCGAACCAGAGAGTCTGCACGCCGTGGGCAAAGCGCTGACGGGCGTCGATCAGTTCGTGTAGCTGCTCGATGACGGGCATTTCTATGGCGTAGGTTTGTCCGTCGCCGCCGGTATCTTCATAGGAAGCGCCGAAGAGATCGGCATAGAAGACCGAGGGCACGCCATTTTCACGCAACAGGATCAGCGCATAGGCCAGCGGTTTAAACCATGGCTCAACCGGCGCCTCGAGCGCCTGCAGCGGCTGGGTATCATGGTTGGTGACCAGGGTGACGGCATGGAAGGGGTCGGCTTCCACCAGCGTCCCGCTGAAAATCTGGCTCATGTCGTAATCGCGCCCCTGGCGGGACGCTTCATGAAATTTCATCTGCAGCGGGGCATCGAACAGCATCGTCTTGCCCTCGACGAGGTCGATATACTGCTGGAGCTTTTCCACTTCATGGGACCAGTATTCCGCGACAATAAACAGCGGCTGCGGGGCCACCTCCTGAACATGTTCGATCCATGCTTTGTAAAACCAGGCGGGGATATGCTTCACGGCGTCAAGACGAAAACCGTCGCAGCCGGTCTGCTCCATCACCCAGCGCGCCCAGTATTTGATCTCTTCGGTGACGGCGTGATTACGAAAATCGATATTGGCGCCCATCAGGTAGTCGAAGTTGCCAAGCTCATCATCGACTTGCTCATTCCAGCCTTCGCCGGTGTAGTCGTTGACGATTTTAAATACACCGTCTTCCGTCGGATTCTCGATGTGGTCAATGCCGCTAAAACACTTGTAGTCCCAGACAAACTGCGAATACTGCCCGGCGCGCACCGGGAAGGTATAGCGAGTCCATGCCTCGCACTCTATGATCGTCTCGTCAATTTGCGTGCGATCCTGCTCATCGACGCGCTGCACGCGCAAGGCCTCTTTTTCATCGGCGCCCATTTTATGGTTCACCACCACGTCCAGCAGCACGGCGATGTCGTGCTCCTTCAGGGCGTTAACCGCCGCCAGCAGCTGGGTTTTATCGCCATATTTGGTGGCGACAGAACCTTTTTGATCAAACTCGCCGAGGTCGAAGAGATCGTAGGTGTCATAGCCGACGGAATAACCGCCCGAGGCGCCTTTGTAGGCGGGTGGCAACCAGACCATATTGATGCCGATTTCGTTAAGACTGGGGGCCAGCGCTTCGACTTCACGCCACAGTTCGCCGCCGGCGGGGTAGTACCAGTGAAAACATTGCAACAAGGTGGGGTTTTTCATCTTCCATGCTCCAGACGTCAACAGGCTGACCTTTGCAGTATGGGAGATATCCCGCAAAACGGGTGAGGAAAGCCCTGAATTTCGCTATACCCTAAAGCGGATCATATATAATAAATTTGCATAAGATGTAGCGTAACGATGTTGGTGTCGGGCCGTTAAGCGCCTTACACTACAGGAAAATCCTAATCTTCGGGGTATCTATGAAATTAGCACTTCTGGGTCGTCAGGCGCTGATGGGCGCAATGGCCGTTGTTTTGATGGCTGGCGTTAGCGTGAAAACTTTTGCGGCGGAAAACCTGCTCAATCAGATTAAAGAGCGCGGCACGCTGCGCGTGGGCCTCGAAGGCACCTATCCTCCCTTTAGCTTCCAGGGTGATGACGGCAAGCTGACCGGCTTTGAAGTGGAGTTCGCCAACGAGCTGGCGAAACATCTGGGCGTGAAGGCCGACCTCAAACCGACCAAGTGGGACGGTATGCTGGCCTCGCTGGACTCCAAACGCATTGACGTGGTGATTAACCAGGTCACTATCTCCGATGAGCGTAAGAAGAAATACGATTTCTCTACCCCGTACACGATCTCCGGTGTGCAGGCGCTGGTGAAGAAAGGCAACGAAGGCGCGATTAAAACCGCGGCGGATCTGAAAGGCAAGAAAGTGGGCGTCGGGCTGGGCACTAACTATGAAGAGTGGCTGCGTCAGAACGTCCAGGGCGTGGATGTCCGCACCTATGACGACGACCCGACCAAATACCAGGATCTGCGCGTAGGCCGTATTGACGCCATTCTGGTTGACCGTCTGGCGGCGCTGGATCTGGTGAAGAAAACCAACAATACGCTGGCGGTCACCGGCGAAGCGTTCTCCCGTCAGGAAGCTGGCGTTGCGCTGCGTAAAGGCAACGATGACCTGCTGAAAGCGGTAGATGGCGCGATTGCGGATATGCAGAAAGATGGCAGCCTGAAGGCGCTGTCCGAGAAATGGTTTGGCGCTGACGTGACAAAATAACGGCCAGCGGTGAAAAAAGGCGCTCCTGGAAGCGCCTTTTTTTATTTAGCGCGTAACTGTGTGCATAATGAAGCATAACTGAGTCAGGAGGGGCCATGTCACTGCAAAATTTAACCCGCTTTCCGCGTCTGGAACTGATCGGCGCGCCGACGCCGCTGGAGTATCTTCCGCGTCTGTCCGATCATCTCGGGCGCGAAATTTTTATCAAACGTGATGATACGACGCCGCTGGCGATGGGGGGCAACAAACTGCGTAAGCTGGAGTTTCTCGCCGCCGATGCGCTGCGCGAAGGGGCGGATACGTTAATCACCGCCGGCGCGATCCAGTCTAACCATGTGCGCCAGACGGCGGCGGTCGCCGCCAAACTGGGCCTGCACTGCGTAGCGCTGCTGGAAAATCCCATCGGCACCCGGGCGGAGAACTATCTGAGCAATGGCAACCGCCTGCTGCTGGATCTGTTTAATACCCAGATTGAGATGTGCGATGCCCTGACCGATCCCGCTGCCCAGCTCGACGAGCTGGCGACCCGTATCGAAGCGCAGGGGTACCGCCCGTATGTCATTCCGGTCGGCGGCTCTAACGCCCTTGGGGCGCTAGGCTATGTGGAAAGCGCGCTGGAAATCGCCCAGCAGTGCGAAGACGCAGTGGAGATTTCGTCGGTGGTGGTCGCCTCCGGGAGCGCCGGCACCCATGCCGGACTGGCGGTCGGCCTTGAACAGCTGATGCCGCAGGCGGAACTGATCGGGGTGACGGTGTCGCGCGCTGTTGCCGACCAGCTGCCGAAAGTGGTGGCGCTGCAGCAGGCCGTGGCCAACAGCCTTGAGCTGCAGGCGAAAGCCGACATCATCCTGTGGGATGATTACTTTGCACCGGGCTACGGGACGCCAAACGAGGAAGGGATGGCCGCCGTGAAGCTGCTGGCGCAACTGGAAGGTATTTTGCTTGACCCGGTCTATACCGGCAAAGCGATGGCCGGACTTATCGATGGCATTACGCAGAAGCGCTTTAAGGATGAAGGGCCGATTTTGTTCGTCCACACCGGCGGAGCGCCGGCGCTGTTTGCCTATCATCCTCACGTCTAATATAGAAACCACAGCATGCAAGAAAGTATCCAACTGGTCATCGATTCCGCGCCTTTTCTGCTGAAAGGCGCCGTCTTTACGCTGCAGCTGAGCATTGGCGGGATGTTTTTCGGCCTGGTGCTGGGCTTTATCCTGGCGCTGATGCGCATGTCGCCCCTCTGGCCGGTAAAATGGCTGGCGCGCATGTATATCTCCATTTTTCGCGGGACACCGCTTATCGCCCAGCTGTTCATGATCTACTACGGTTTGCCGCAGTTTGGCATTGAACTTGACCCGATCCCGGCGGCGATGATCGGCCTGTCGCTGAACACGGCGGCCTACGCGGCGGAAACCCTGCGCGCGGCCATCGCCTCGATTGACAAAGGGCAATGGGAAGCGGCGGCCAGTATCGGTATGACCCCGTGGCAGACAATGCGTCGGGCTATTTTACCCCAGGCGGCGCGGGTCGCTTTGCCGCCGCTCTCTAACAGTTTTATCAGCCTGGTAAAAGATACCTCGCTGGCGGCGACGATCCAGGTGCCGGAGCTGTTCCGTCAGGCGCAGCTTATCACCTCGCGTACGCTGGAGGTCTTCACCATGTATCTGGCAGCCTCTCTGATCTACTGGGTGATGGCGACGGTACTCTCCTCGCTGCAGAACTATTTTGAAAACCAGCTGAACCGCCAGGAGCGTGATCCGAAATGAGTGCGATTGAAGTAAAAAGCCTGGTGAAAAAATTCCATGGCCAGACGGTGCTCCACGGTATCGACCTGGAGGTGCAGGAAGGCGAAGTGGTGGCGATCATCGGTCCCAGCGGCTCGGGGAAGACTACCCTGCTGCGCAGCATTAATCTGCTGGAGCAACCGGAGAGCGGCACTATCCGCGTCGGCGATGTGACGATCGACGCCGGTCGCAGCCTCGGGCCGCAAAAAGGGCTTATTCGGCGGCTGCGCCAGCACGTGGGTTTTGTCTTCCAGAACTTTAACCTGTTTCCCCATCGGACGGTGCTGGAGAACATTATTGAAGGGCCGGTCATCGTAAAAGGCGAAGACAAGCAGGAGTCGATGGCGCGGGCGCGCGATCTGCTGGCGAAGGTAGGCCTCAGCGGCAAAGAGAACAGCTATCCGCGCCGCCTCTCCGGCGGTCAGCAGCAGCGGGTCGCCATTGCTCGCGCGCTGGCCATGCGTCCGGACGTGATCCTGTTTGATGAACCGACCTCGGCCCTTGATCCTGAGCTGGTAGGGGAGGTGCTCAATACCATCCGCCAGCTGGCGCAGGAGAAACGCACCATGGTTATCGTGACCCATGAAATGAGCTTCGCTCGCGACGTTGCCGATCGGGCGATTTTTATGGATCAGGGACGTATCGTTGAACAAGGCGAGGCCAAAGCGCTGTTCGCCTCGCCTCAGCAACCGCGTACCCGCCAGTTCCTCGAAAAATTCCTGATGCAGTAGAGCAGGTGCTGGCGCGGCGGCGCTCCATCGCGAGGGCCGCCGCGTTCAGCCCGCTTCCACGCCGGGGGAACGCCCCATCATCACATTTTCGTGCTATTGACTCCCCTGGCCGTATACACCGCTTCCCATCCCCCCGTGTAGGGTGTAGAAAATGAAGGGAGGGCCTTAGTTTCAGCGCAGCGAGCGGAAAAAAGGCAAGCCTTCAGGCTAATAAATGCGACAGCTACGATATTTTATACATATAAATAAGATTTATGTGTTAGTTTTCTGTATTTATAATAATGATTATCAATCAGGAGTTATTTGCACAGCTATGAGGGACAATGATTTTTTCAGCTGGCGGCGGGATATGCTGCATCAATTTCAGTCCATGGCCGCCGGTGAGGAGGTTTATAATCTCCTGCAACGAGAAACAGAAATGCTGGAATATGATTACTACACGCTTTGTGTGCGTCACCCGGTGCCTTTCACTCGCCCCCGCGTCACGTTTCAGTCGACCTATCCCCGCGCATGGATGTCTCATTACCAGGCAGAGAATTATTTCACGATAGATCCCGTGTTACGCCCGGAGAATTTTATGCGTGGCCATCTGCCATGGGAAGATGGGCTGTTTCGCGATGCGCAGGCATTATGGGACGGGGCGCGCGACCATGGTTTGCAAAAAGGGGTGACACAGTGTCTGACGTTGCCGAATCATGCTCAGGGTTTTCTCTCCGTCTCCGCGAACAACCGTTTGCCGAACGCTTATCCTGATGATGAACTGGAGCTGCGCCTGCGAACGCTGACGGAGTTGAGCCTGTTGACGCTCTTGCGTCTGGAAGATGAGATGGTGATGCCGCCGGAGATGAAGTTCAGCCGGCGCGAACTGGAGATCCTCAAATGGACCGCGGAAGGAAAGACCTCGGCGGAGGTGGCGATGATTCTCTCGATTTCGGAAAATACGGTTAATTTCCATCAGAAGAATATGCAACGGAAATTTAACGCGCCGAATAAAACGCAAATTGCCTGTTACGCCGTGGCGACAGGGCTAATCTGAATGCGCCTGCCGTTCTGCGTGCCAGACGTGATACCGGCTGTCAGTCATACTTTCAGCCGGTACAAGATTACTGCCGGTATGCTTGTTTAATTTGCTTAACGGTGCTGGAGAATACGGCGGCCTGAGCCTCATCTTCCATCTGCGCGATCTGCTTTTCCATTTTAATAATCACGCGACCCGCGTCTGCCTGACCCATCGCCTGCAGCATTAGCGTCATCAGCGCTTTCAGGCAGGAGACTTCCTGCGCCAGTTCTTGATTATTTTCTGCAGTGGAAAAATCTGGTGTGCTCATCGATATCCTCGTTTGCTCGCTGCGCTATTGCGCCTGTCTGAATGTGAAGGCCGCGCAGTATACCACAAGCGACAGAAAAAAAAGGAGTGCTTAATTTCTGTTCTCTCATCTGAGTTGTGAATGATTTTATGCATCAGATAAGACGTAATAGCTGTCAGCAGCGCAATAATTTCCCCCAATTATTTAGCACGTTAATAATTGTTACATATTTTGCCTCGTATTTATGCGCTACGTAATCTGTTGTGTTTTTTGTGCCTTCTGTATGAGGATTGTTAAAAAATAAGCCTCGGGCAACTGATTGTTCGCAATGACTTTCCACTCAGTGTGTACAGACATTGCCATAAATGAGAGCCAAATCGAGGAGACGGCATTTTTTTGCCTTTTAAATTAGCAATAAAACCCGGTAATATGTGGGAGATAAAGTATCAGTAGCGTTATCCCTCATTCTGGAGATTATTCCTTTGATCAACGTTCTTCTTGTTGATGACCACGAACTGGTGCGCGCAGGGATACGACGCATTCTGGAAGATATAAAAGGGATTAAAGTCGCTGGCGAAGCCTGCTGCGGCGAAGACGCCGTCAAGTGGTGCCGGGCTAATTCCGCTGATGTCGTCCTGATGGACATGAACATGCCTGGGATCGGTGGTCTGGAAGCGACGCGCAAAATCGCGCGCTCGGTAGCGGGCACGAAAGTGATCATGTTGACCGTGCATACCGAGAATCCTTTACCTGCCAAGGTCATGCAGGCAGGGGCGGCAGGGTATCTCAGTAAGGGCGCTGCGCCACAGGAAGTGGTGAATGCGATTCGTTGCGTCGCGTCCGGGCAACGTTACATTGCCTCCGATATTGCGCAGCAAATGGCGTTAAGTCAGATTGAACCGGAAAAAACAGAATCGCCGTTTGCCAGTTTGTCTGAACGCGAATTGCAGATTATGCTGATGATCACCAAAGGTCAGAAGGTGAATGAGATCTCAGAGCAGCTGAATCTGAGTCCTAAAACGGTTAACAGCTATCGCTATCGGATGTTCAGCAAATTGAACATTCATGGCGATGTCGAGCTGACCCACCTGGCAATTCGCCATGGCCTGTGTAATGCGGAGTCGTTAGCAAGCCAGTGAGTGATGTTTTTGACGCAAAAGCTTTCCTGAAAACGGTAACCAGCCAGCCCGGTGTGTATCGGATGTATGATGCTGGCGGAACCGTCATCTATGTTGGCAAAGCCAAAGATTTGAAAAAGCGGCTCAGCAGCTACTTCCGCAGCAACCTCGCGTCGCGTAAAACGGAAGCGCTGGTGGCGCTGATCGCGCAAATCGACGTGACCGTCACCCATACCGAGACGGAAGCGCTGCTGCTTGAACACAACTATATCAAACTGTACCAGCCGCGGTACAACGTGCTGTTGCGCGACGATAAGTCGTATCCTTTTATCTTCCTCAGCGGCGATACCCATCCGCGTCTGGCGATGCATCGTGGCGCCAAACATGCGAAGGGCGAGTATTTTGGTCCTTTTCCCAACGGCTATGCCGTGCGCGAGACCCTGGCGCTGCTGCAGAAAATCTTTCCCATCCGTCAGTGTGAAAACAGCGTCTACCGCAATCGCTCCCGTCCCTGTCTACAGTATCAGATTGGCCGCTGCCTGGGGCCGTGCGTGGCGGGGCTGGTCAGTGAAGACGAGTATGCTCAGCAGGTGGAGTATGTGCGGCTGTTTCTCGCCGGCAAAGATGATCAGGTGCTGACTCAGCTCATCGCGAGGATGGAGAAGGCGAGTCAGAACCTCGAGTTCGAAGAGGCGGCGCGCATTCGCGACCAGATTCAGGCCGTCCGCCGCGTGACGGAGAAACAGTTTGTCTCTAACACCGGCGACGATCTTGACGTGATCGGGGTTGCCTTCGATGCTGGAATGGCCTGCGTCCATGTGCTGTTTATCCGCCAGGGTAAAGTGCTGGGCAGCCGCAGCTACTTCCCGAAAGTGCCGGGCGGCACCGAGCTGGGCGAGGTCGTGGAGACCTTTGTCGGCCAGTTCTACCTGCAGGGCAGCCAGATGCGCACGCTGCCGGGAGAGATTTTGCTCGACTTCAACCTCGGGGATAAGACGCTGCTGGCCGAGTCGTTGTCGGAGCTGGCGGGGCGCCGAATTCATGTGCAGACTAAACCGCGCGGCGACCGGGCGCGTTACCTTAAGCTGGCGCGCACCAATGCCGCCACGGCGTTAACCACGAAATTGTCTCAGCAATCGACCATTCATCAGCGTCTGCAGGCGCTGGCCACCGTGCTGGAGCTGCCGGCCGTGAAGCGGATGGAGTGCTTTGATATCAGCCACACCATGGGCGAACAGACCGTCGCCTCCTGCGTGGTATTTGACAGTAATGGCCCCCTGCGCGCGGAGTACCGGCGCTACAATATCGCCGGCATCACCCCGGGCGATGACTATGCGGCGATGAATCAGGTCCTGCGCCGTCGCTATGGTAAAGCGATTGATGACAACAAGATTCCGGATGTGATCCTGATAGACGGCGGCAAGGGGCAGCTGGCGCAGGCGAAAGCGGTGTTTGCCGAGCTGGACGTCCCCTGGGATAAACATCATCCGCTGCTGCTGGGCGTGGCGAAAGGTAGCGATCGTAAAGCCGGCCTGGAAACGTTATTCTTTGAACCAGAGGGCGAGGGATTTAGCCTGCCGCCGGATTCGCCGGCCCTGCACGTGATCCAGCATATCCGCGATGAATCGCACGATCATGCGATCTCCGGACATCGCAAAAAACGGGCGAAAGTGAAGAGCACCAGCTCGCTTGAGACTATCGAGGGGGTGGGGCCGAAGCGTCGCCAGATGCTGCTGAAGTACATGGGGGGGCTGCAGGGGCTGCAGCAGGCCAGCGTCGAAGAAATTGCCAAAGTACCGGGCATCTCTCACGCTCTGGCAGAAAAGATCTTCTACTCGTTGAAACATTAGGGGCTCTGTAGCAACATAGGGCTAATTTTTACTTACAACAGATAGTTACCCGTCACTATGCAATTTAATATCCCTACGTTGCTTACTCTGTTCCGCGTCATCCTGATCCCGTTCTTTGTGCTGGCGTTTTATCTGCCCTTTAGCTGGGCGCCGTTTGCCTGCGCGCTGATTTTCTTTGTTGCCGCCGTGACTGACTGGTTTGATGGATTCCTCGCCCGTCGCTGGAACCAGAGTACCCGGTTCGGCGCCTTCCTCGATCCGGTGGCCGATAAAGTCATGGTGGCTATCGCCATGGTGCTGGTCGCTGAGCACTATCACACCTGGTGGGTCACGCTGCCGGCGGCGACGATGATTGCCCGTGAAATTATTATCTCCGCGCTGCGCGAGTGGATGGCGGAGCTGGGAAAACGCAGCAGCGTGGCGGTCTCGTGGATTGGCAAAGTGAAAACCACCGCACAGATGACTGCCCTGGTGTGGATGCTGTGGCGTCCTTATCCGTGGGTGGAATGGGCCGGGATCGCGCTTTTCCTCGTGGCGGCGGTGCTGACGCTGTGGTCGATGCTGCAATATTTGAACGCGGCGCGCGGCGATTTGCTTGATCAGTGATCGTTTCGCCGTTATTTTCAGCAAACGATGCAAAGTTGCGAAAAATACCGTTGACTCACCGCGAGAGATAAGTAGAATGCAACGCATCGAACGGCGGCACAGTCTTCCAGACGATAACAAAATCAAGTGATTAGCAAATAACTTGATGATGCGGGAATAGCTCAGTTGGTAGAGCACGACCTTGCCAAGGTCGGGGTCGCGAGTTCGAGTCTCGTTTCCCGCTCCAGATTAACAGCATCGGCAGTAGCGGGTGCTTCAGAATTAAAGGCGCGTTAGCAAAGCGGTTATGTAGCGGATTGCAAATCCGTCTAGTCCGGTTCGACTCCGGAACGCGCCTCCACTTTATATCCCGAGCCCGGATGGTGGAATCGGTAGACACAAGGGATTTAAAATCCCTCGGCGTTCGCGCTGTGTGGGTTCAAGTCCCACTCCGGGTACCATTGGGAAATATAGAATAATCAAAGCAATAAGCAGTGTCGTGAAACCACCTACGGGTGGTTTTTTTGTTTTTAAACCCCGCTTTATCACGACATGTCATCCTGTTTTTCTTCTCCACCTTGTCCTGCACCCGAAACATTGTTACTGGCTAAGCCTGCGCCTGATGATACGGGATGCCGTTCTGACTCCGGGCAAGGAGAGGCCTGAAGTCATGGTCTGTGATCGGCACAGACCTCTGGCGTAGAGGCTTACCGTAGTGAAGCCGGTCCGGGTCGCGGCGGATAATAGGCTTAGCGGGTGGGGGATTATATGATCGGAACGATCTCGCTCCCCCAGGCCAGCAGGGGGAGGCAAGCGGGTACACAGCGAACCGGCGTTGAAACCGTCTCTACAGTTCGAGGTTGAAAGAAAGTACTTTCGATATAAATACCATCTCATCCGTAAGCGAGGGGAATTTGCCGGTAAATCTTTCTTCAGACTCAGGGGTAAAACGATATAGCGAATAATTCTCCCCGGACGCGATGCGCTCCAGCTGAAGGTGAGAGGGTTTCCGCAGTGAAAAAGCTAACAGATAAAAGTTCGTCGTGTGCTGAGCAAGTTCAGCGACTAATGCCGGGGCGCCTTTGCAAGGTCGATCTCTTATCTGCAGCAAATGACAAAAAGCTTGCCATCCGCGCTTTTTAATATGTTCCTGAGTCTCTTTACTGCCCGGAGGTAATACGCATAATCGGCTGGGGTGGTGGGATCGCGATGGGTGAAGATATCATTCAGGTTATATTTTTGTTTATATTTATTGTGGTGGGCGCCGGGTTCTTTGGACTGGCGATTTAATGAGCTATATTCGTTTTTGTCTAAAAAAGTCTGAAAATCGTCCCTCAGGCAATCGATGATCATCGCCGGGCAGGAAAAAATCCAGTCAAAAGGCAGAGAGGTTTTTTTCAGATTAAATTTTTTCAGTGTCCACGACGTTAAACAATGGCTTCCTAATGACACAATGTGCTTCACAGCCCATTGTCCTTGAGTTTCAATCCCTGATACAGGATGTGGCGGGATACATACATTCTCGAATGCCATTCTGGATGGTGTTAATCGCTTGAACTCGTCACTGTTCATCAGCGATGCGTTAAGAAGTTGTGCTGATTCTGCAAGCGACTTGTCAGAAATTGCATCGTAATAATTTTTAAGACCGTCAGGATCTGCGGGGCGACCCAGTAATGTTTTATACGTAGACTTTATTAACAATATTTTGAGATATTTTTTCTGGATGTCATCTGCCATTTTTTATCCGCTTGAAGCCATAGTGTTGCTTTATTTAATTGCTGCTTAAATATATAGCCATATAAATTGCGCGGGATTATGACAAGTTGATTTAAGATTGGCAATCCAGCAAAAAATAGCGACTGCAGGGCACGGCGTCGTTGAATATCCTCGGCAGAATCTGGTGGCTATCGATGACTGGGCTGACGGCGGCAATCTCGCGAACGGGATCACCACGTAGTGGGAAACAATCCATTGTCACCGGCAATCGCTCATTTGTCCCAGGACAAAACGATCTCTCCCTGCTACTATCGTCCGGACACTTCATCCAGCCTGCCGGAGGCATCATGTTCACAGGGCTTTGCGCATTTCCGCTGACGCCGCTGCATCAGCAAACTATCGATGAAAAAGCGTTTATTCGTCTTCTTGCTCGTCTTACCGATGCCGGAGTCGACTCCCTGGGCATCTTAGGCTCAACCGGCAGCTACGCCTATCTCAGTCGTGAACAGCGCAAGCGGGTGGTGCAGGTGGCGAAGGCGCATGCCGGGTCGACCCCGATGATGGTCGGCGTCGGCGCCATCGCCACCAGCGAGGTGCTCCGGCTGGTGGAGGATGCCCAGCAGGCCGGGGCGGATGCATTGCTCCTGCCGATGATGTCCTATCAGCCGCTCTTTGCGGAGGAGATCTACGCTTTTTACGAGGAGGTCTGCCGGCATGCCTCGGTGCCGGTTTGCCTGTATGACAACCCCCGTACCACCCACGTGACGTTATCGGATGAGCTGCAGGGGCAGATTGCTGCCTTACCGGCCATCGCCTCGATAAAAATTCCCGGTCTGCCCGCGCCGCAGGCGAGCGAACGGGTGGCGGCTCTGCGTCGTCATCTGCCTGGCGGCGTGACGCTTGGCGTTAGCGGTGACGTTCGCGCGACGGCGGGCTTGCAGGCCGGCTGCGAGGTCTGGTACTCGGTCTGCGGCGGCCTCTTTCCACGTATCTCTCTGGCGCTGGTGAAAGCTATCTGTCACGGCGATGCGGCACAGGTGGCGGCGCTGAATAAGCAACTTGCGCCCCTCTGGCGGTGCTTTGACCGCTACGGCGGCAGCCTGCGGGTGGTCGCCGCCGCTGCGGCCATTCTGGGATTGTGTGATCCTGACTCGCTTCCCCGCCCCTTGCTGCCGTTAGGGGAGGAGGCCTGTCGCGACGTGGCGGCGGCGCTGCACGGGCTGGCCTGATTGTGTCGGGTCGACGCAGGCGCAATGGGCGCTGCCGGGTGGCTTTCTGCCGGCATTTCGGCTACTGTAGGCCCGATTTTTACCATGCGAGCCTGTGAATGAATACCGGACCTTTAAACGAAAACGAACTGGAATGGCTGGACGAGACGCTGGCGAAATACGCCACCGAAGGCGCTATTCTGGATGTCTCTGAACTGGATGGCCTGTTGACGGCGATCCTCTCGGCGCCCACCGCTATCGAACCCGCCCAGTGGCTGCTGGCTATCTGGGGTGGTGCCGATAATGTGCCACGCTGGGCCAACGACCGCGAGCGCGATCGCTTTGTCAATCTGACGCTGCAGCATATGAGCGATATCGCCGAACGGCTGGAGTCTTATCCCGATCAGTTCGAACCGCTGTTCGGCACCCGTGAAGCGGAAGGTCAGGAGCTGACCATCGTTGAAGAGTGGTGTTTTGGCTATCTGCGCGGCGTAGCGCTGAGCGACTGGTCGACGCTGCCTGCTGAACTTCAGCCTGAGCTGGAGGCGATTGCGCTCCACGGTAGCGAAGAACAGTTTTCCGCGCTGGATAATCTGACGGCGGATGAATTTATCGCCAGCATCGAGCGCATCACCCCGGCGGCGCTGGCGCTTTACCAGTACTGGATGGCGAATCCGCAGCCGGAGGTGGTCCCGCAGCCGGTAAGAAATGAGACGAAAGTCGGACGTAACGATCCCTGTCCGTGCGGCAGCGGTAAAAAGTATAAGCAGTGTTGCTTAGCGAAATGAAAAAGGGGCCAGCTGGCCCCTTTTTTTATCCCACCGCCGGTAACAGCCCGGCGACGATGCAGAACTGGATCGCTACGATGCCGATCCCGCACAGCAGGACCAGCCACAGCGCCGGGGCGCCGCCGGCCACCCGCCAGGCCGCCTGCGGATGCAGTCGGCGGCTCTTCATGACCAGCATGGCCGGTAACATCAGGGCCAGCACGGCCAACGCCACCCCGGCGTAGCCCAGGGCCATGACGAAGCCGCGGGGATAGAACAGGGCGAACGCCAGCGGCGGCAGAAAGGTGATCATCCCGCTCTGCAGACGCCCGCTGACGCTGTTTTTGCGCTGAAACATATCGGCCAGATAATCAAACAGCCCGAGCGAGACGCCGAGGAAGGAGGTCGCCAGCGCAAGGTCGGCAAACAGGTGTACGGCCAGCTCCACGTGCGGTGACGCTACCACTTCGCGGATCGCCTCCAGCAGACCGTTCAGACCGGCATGTTGCGCCAGCAGGGCGGTAAAGGCCGGAGCGTCGATACTGCCCAGCGTCGCCAGCTGCCAGAAAATATAGGCCACCAGCGGAATAAAACTGCCGATAATAAACACCCGGCGCAGCTTACGAATATCGCCCCCCAGATAGCTGACGACGCTCGGCACGCTGCCGTGAAAGCCAAAAGAGGTAAAGATCACCGGAATGGCCGACAGCGCCAGGCCTTGCTCAACCGGCAGTGTGAGCAGGTTCACCTGATGAATGTGCGGCATCAGCAGAGCCAGCATAATCACCAGGAAGACGATTTTGGCGCTAAACAGGAAGCGATTGAACAGGTCGACCAGCGCGGTGCCAATGCACACCACCGCCCCGCCGAGCAGGGTGAAGATCAGTACGCCGGCAGCCGGCGGCAGCTGCCAGTCCAGCCACTGGTTGAGGCTGGAAGCGAGTAATTCGCCGGCGCCACTGATGTAGGCCGCCGTGAGGGCGTACAGCAGAAACAGCATGCAGAACCCGGTGATCCATTGTCCATAACGGCCCAGATAGCGCGCCGCCAGGGAACCGAGCCCCATATCGGCAGGGACATGCTGGTAGACTTCCAGCAGCAAAAGGGCGGTATAGCACATCAATGCCCACAGGGTGAAAAGTAAACCCAGCGTGACGGTAAAGCCGACGCCTGCGGCGGCCAATGGCATCGCCAACATACCTGCACCGATTGTGGTGCCGGCTACGATTAAAATACTGCCCAGAGTGCGGTTCTTCACGCTTTTCGCTATCCCTACAGCAAATCACAATAATTTATGCCGCGCAGAGTAGGGGATATTGCGTCTTTCGTCAAATCAGGGTTACAAGCTCTGTAATTAAAACTTTACAAGGTCCAAAGGATGAAAGCCTGCGCTGGCGCAAGGCGCGGGCCGTCGGTCTGGCCTAAGCTGGCGTTTTTTTCCGGAGGGGTTATGTCTTCTATTCATGGTCATGAAGTGCTGCAGATGATGCTGGCGTCGAAGGAGTGCTGGACGGTGGCTTCGCTGGAGGCGGCCATTCACCGTCGCTTTGGCGCAGAGGCGCGCTTTCACACCTGTTCGGCGGAAAATCTGAGCGCTGCGGAGCTGGTGGCGTTTTTAGAGCAGAAAGGCAAATTTATTGCCAGAGAGGCAGGATTTACCACCGCAGAAAACAAGATTTGTCAGCATTGAAAATGCCGCGACGGAGAAGCGTCGCGGCGCGGGCAATTAATTCTGCGTATCGAGGGTGGCCAGCTCTTTGTCGATAAAGTACAGACCTTCACCGCTTTTCCCGGCGAGGGTCAGTTTATCAATTACCGATTTAAATAATTTCTCTTCTTCATGCTGTTCGGCGACATACCACTGCAGGAAATTAAAGGTCGGGTAATCCTGACTGGTCATAGCCGCGTGCGCCAGTTCATTAATTTTTTGCGTGATCAGCTGCTCGTGCTCATAGGTCTGGCGGAACAGTTCATCCAGTGACGCATACTCGGCAAACGGGGAGGCGATAGCGTTGATGCGCGGCAGGCTGCCGGTGTCGGTCAGGTAGTCGAACAGGCGCTGCATATGGGTCATCTCTTCCTGGGCATGGCGACGCAGGAAGGCCGCAGCCCCTTCAAAACTATGATAACTGCACCAGGCGCTCATCTGCTGATAAAGAAGAGAAGAATAGAGTTCAAGATTCATCTGTTCATTCAGTTTGTCGATCATTTCCGTTTTCAGCATCGTCGCGCTCCTGGAATTAAAATATAGATGTTATTGGCTGCCACTATAATTTGTTATTTAATTATTTGCAAAAAGTAAATTTAAAAAGATTTTATTTAAAATGCTAATGGGAATAACACGCATTGGCAGTTTAATAATAAATGAGAATGGTTTTAATTTATTATTAGTTTTTTGCGGAGGCGAAATGACTGCCTCTGCGGATTGCGAGGCGGGGAGCGCCAGGCGGAGTCGTCCTGATGAGGAGGCGACACCCTAACCTGAGCGGCAGAGGCGGCGAAAGTGTGAAGCGCTGCGTGATTTTTAAAACAACTTTTCATAAAATTTGAAAGTTTGTTTTCCAGGTAGTAGAGTGCAGTCAACGCCAATGACATTCTGCGGGCAGGCCCGCACAGCATTCAGGAGAGTAAACCATGAAGATTGCACTGATGATGGAGAACAGCCAGGCGAACAAAAACGCCATCATCCTCAAGGAGCTTAACGCGGTTGCCGACGAAAAAGGATTTCCGGTCTATAACGTCGGTATGAGCGATGAGAACGATCATCATCTGACCTATATTCACCTCGGGATCATGGCCAGCATCCTGCTGAATTCGAAGGCGGTCGACTTCGTGGTCACCGGATGCGGTACCGGCCAGGGAGCGCTGATGTCGCTGAACATCCATCCTGGCGTGGTCTGCGGCTACTGTATCGACCCGGCGGATGCGTTCCTGTTTGCCCAGATCAACAATGGTAACGCGCTGTCGCTGCCGTTTGCCAAAGGTTTCGGCTGGGGCGCCGAGCTGAACGTGCGGTTTATCTTTGAAAAAGCCTTTACCGGTCGTAACGGCGAAGGCTATCCGCCGGAGCGCAAAGAACCGCAGGTGCGTAATGCCGGGATCCTCAACCAGGTCAAAGCGGCGGTAGTCAAAGAAAATTATCTCGATACCCTGCGCGCCATCGATCCGGAACTGGTGAAAACCGCGGTCTCTGGCCCTCGCTTCCAGCAGTGCTTCTTCGAAAACTGCCAGGATAAAGCGATCGAAGCGTTTGTCCGCCAGATCGTCGGGTAATCGTTATCAGGGCCAGCGCCGCTGGCCCTTCCATCCTCTACGATTTCTTCGCCGACACGCTGCTGCCTGCCGTTTTGGCCAGATGCAGGCTGTCGATCATCCCCACCAGACAAATCACCGCGATAAACACAAACGCCAGGCGAAAGCTGATCCCCGGTACGGCGGAAAGGTGGAGCCAGTCGCCGACCTGTTCACCCAGGCGAATGCCGATTGCCCCAAGCGTGATCCCCAGCCCCACCGCCAGCTGCGACGCGGTACTGAACAGAGTATTGGCATCGCTCATCTGCGCGGCGGGGACATCGGCAAAGGCCAGCGTGCTCACGCCCGTGAACTGGACTGAGCGAAACACCCCGCCGAGATAAAGGATCAGCATGATCGCCCAGACCGGGGTTTGCGGCGTGAGCAGCGCGCAGGCCAGCAGCGAACAGACGTTCAGCGCGCCGTTGATCAACAGCAGGCGACGAAAGCCCAGCCAGCGGATCAGCGGCGTGGTGGCGGGTTTAATCGTTAAATTGCCGACAAATACCGCCAGCACCAGCAGACCAGAGTGAAAGGGATCCATGCCGAACCCCACCTGAAACAGCAGCGGCAGGAGAAAGGGGACCGCGCTGATGGAGGCCCGGAACAGCGAGCCGCCGTACATCGTCACGCGGAACGTCGGCACCTGCAACGCCGTCAGACGAACCATAGGCGCTGTCGCCCGGCGGAAGTGGCGGATAGCATACGCCAGACAGCCGAAGCCAAGCGCGGCGAGGGCCAGCGTCGGCCAGATCTGCGGCTGACGATCGCCGAGCCGTTCCATCGCCGTGACCAGGCTGACCATCGCCACCGCGGTCGTGATAAACCCTGTCATATCAAAGGCGCGCCGCTCTGCTTCGCGGATATCAGGAATGATGCGCAGCGACAGGATAATCGCCGCGACGCCCAGCGGGACATTGATAAAGAAGATCCAGTGCCAGCTGGCGTAGCGGGTAATAAAGCCTCCCAAAGGCGGGCCGATAATAGGGGCCACCAGCGCCGGCCAGGTGAGGGTGGCGATGGCCTTTATCAGCAGGTGTTTCGGCGTGGTGCGCAGTACCGCCAGACGACCGACGGGGACCATCAGCGCGCCGCCGATCCCCTGCAGGATACGCATGGCGACAAAGATATGCATCTCGCTGGAGAGGCCGCAAAAGATCGAGGCAAGGGTAAAAATGGCCAGGGCGAGGGTGAAGATAGCCCGGGCGCCGAAGCGATCGGCGATCCAGCCGCTGGCGGGGATCAGCACCGCGAGGGTAATCAGATAGGCGCTGATGCCGATATTCAGCTCGACGGCGGTAACGCCAAAATCTCTCGCCATGTCGGGCAGGGCGGTAGCGATCACCGTCCCGTCGAGAAACTCCATAAAAAAGGCGCCAGCCACCAGCAGCGCCGGGGCTGAAAAAGCACGTTCGTTCCCGGAAGAGATCGCGGTATTCATGTTGTCGCTGCCATCAAGGGGATCCTCGGCAAAGCGGCAGCAAAGGTGCCGCCAGCCACTCGGGTGGCGAAAAAAACCTGCCACGGCAGGTTTTATTATCGTTAACGATTTAGGGTACTATTACGCTCCTGAAAAAAGGAGTAATTAATGTCTCAACATCTTACCGAACACGACGAGCTGGTTTCCGATGTGGTTGCCTGCCAGCTGGTTATCAAGCAGATCCTCGACGTGATTGACGTCATCGCGCCGGTGGAAGTGCGTGAAAAAATGACCAGCCAGCTGAAAGCCATCGACTTCGCCAGCCACCCGGCTTCTGCCGACCCGGTGACGCTTCGCGCGGTGCAAAAAGCGATTGCCCTGATTGAGCTGAAGTTTACCCCGCAGGAAGAAACGCATTAATAACCGGCCCCGCGGGTGACCGACGGGGCCTTTTCCTTTAATGGGAAACCACGGTCTGCGTTGGCGCAGCCTCAGCGGTTTTAAACAATTTGCTGTTGCCCCAGCACTCTTCGTAGCGATGGCCAACCAGATCCTCAACGATTGCCCGCACCTCCGGCGCAATATCACTGATTTTACCGCCCGCTTTAATCCGCGCGACTTCCTGCAGGACCACCAGATGGGCTTTACGGTCCAGTTTCATCTGCTTACTGAAGACGATGGCGGCCAGGGCTAAGGCGACGACACCGACGCAGAATACCACCGCGATGGCGGTCACGGCGCTTTCCGGTTGGCTGTGCGCTTTTGACTGGAAACCGTAAAAGCTCAGGATGGCCCCCATCGAAAACACCACAATCGAGCGCAGAATTTTCCCTGAGAAGGTCATGGCGCCGGCATAGATCCCTTCCCGGCGGCGTCCGGTGTAGATCTCGTCGACATCGGCGAGGAAGGTGTAAACGGTCCAGGGAATATAGTAAACCCCGCCGGTCCCCAGGCCGAACAGCACGGTAATACCGAACATCAGCACGGTCGCCAGGCCTGACGGCAGATGGAAGAACCACAGCGAGGTATACAGCAGGACTGCGAAAATCACGATCCCCAGCGCGAGGATATAGGGTTTGCTGAAGCCCTTTTTCACACACAGGCCGATAAACAGCGCGGTGGAGATCAGCTGCAGAATGGAGTTCAGGCTGTTCAGCCCGGCCACCATTGCCGGATCGTGCTGCAGAACGAATATCACGAAATAGGTGAAGATGGAGGCAAACAGCCATTCCGCGCCAAACCCGCACAGGTACATACCGAGATGTTTGCGGAACACGCGCAGATAAAAGGTGGAACGCATGTCTTTCGCCAGCGACAGCAGGGTGCTCAGCAGCCCCTTTTTCGCGCTGGTATCCACGGCTTCCGCACGCTCGCGCTCCCAGCTGCACAGCCACAGGCAGGTAATCGCGACGATCAGGATCGCGCCGTAGGTCAGCCCGGTGAGGAAGAAAGGGGTGGCGGAATCTTTGCCGTACAGCAGAATGAACTGTCCGGGAATAAACGCGGCGAGGAAGTTGGCCAGCTTGCCGAAGATGGCTTTATAGCCGGTGAGCTTTGAGCGTAGCGAGAAATCATCGGTCATCTCTGTCGCCAGCGTTTCATAGGGTACCATGATGGAGGTGTAGATGATCTCAAACACCACGTAGGTGCACAGGTAGTACCAGAAACTCAGGCCCTCTACCCACAGCAGCGGGTAGAACAGCATCAGCGGAATGCCGATCAGCAAAAAGAAGCGCCGACGGCCAAAGCGCTTGCCTAACCGCGTTTTGCCAAAATTATCCGTCAGATAGCCCATCAGCGGGTTGCTGATGGCGTCGATGATGCTGGCGACGGAGAAGATAAATGAGGCCTCGATCAGCGTCAGGCCGCAAAAGGTCGTATAAAAATAGAGTAGCCATGCCCCGCTTATCGCCAGTGCGCCACTCCCTAACAGATTACCGCCGCCGTAGGCTAACTGATGGCGTAACAAGATCGGTCTTCCCTGCAGCCCTTCAGAGGCTGAAGCCGTGTATCGAGCCATAAAAAATAAACCTCGTGTTTTATATTTTTGAAACACTGTTTTTATATTTCTTTGTGGCTCAACAAAAAGTGACCGCGCTCACTAATCCCCCCAAAGGGGTAACGGTGAGGAGGGAATGGGATCAAGTTAAAACTTTTTTATTCTTTTGAGGAATAAATGGCAGGGGAGTATAGCGATAACGGATTAATAAACAGGGCGGGGCAGCGCGAACGCGCTCCCCCCTGATCGGCCGAGAAAGGCCCGACGCCTCTGATTAATGGGGTTTCTGTGACGCTCCGACGAGGGCCATCAGACGGCGATCGGTCTGTTCCATACCGATCCCGGCTTTGTCGGCATTGCGAATTTCCTCGAGCACGCTTTGCAGCAGCAGCCCATCCTGCTGCTGCTCTTCCGCCAGCCGGGTCAGAAAACGCCAGGTGTTGTCATCGCTCTGCGCTTTGGCTTCCTCGGCGAGACCGCTCAGCATACTGCTACGCTGGCGGTAATCGACCAGGGTTTGGGTAAAGAGATCTTCCAGCGAGGTACATTCGGGATTACAGGCGCGGTCGGGATTCACTATCGGCCAGCTGCCGGCTTTTTTCAGATAGTCAAATACGCGCATGGTGAGGGTGATGCTGCACTGCGCGCGGTTGCGCAAAAATGTCGCGGCGCCGTCGAAGCGATGCCGGGCGCACCACTCGCTTAAGTTCAGGTAAACGTTAGAGGCGTGGAACTCAAGGTTCATCTGGGTGTTTAGCTTTTGTGCCATTCCTGGAACTGCCATAAAAATATCCTTATTAACCGGGAAGGGGTTACTGGTGCGCGTCAGCGGTTCCTGCGGTAAACAACAGGATAAAAGAGTGGCGCGCTGCACTGTTGCAGAATAATAAAACTCTACACATTCCGTATGAGTCGGGTAATTTTTCCTCTTGCCGACAATTTTAGAATACTCGCTGAATGGAATTAAGAAAACTCTCAATATGGATAATTTACGTTTTGTTACACGATTATTCCTGAATGACGACTGGCGGGGGATTGGCGGCGTAGACCGGGGCGCTAGCGCGGTGTGCCAGGTATAAGTTATAGGTATTTGACTACGAGATTCGTCGTATAACGCAAAGCTATAAGTTATTTCAGAGAGCAATGTTTCATGGTGATGATAATTATTTTTATTTTTTGTTGCAGGCTTTTTTATGTATCCGGAATATCTTTTTCAATTCGGAATAAATTACGCAAAAGATCCGTTTTATCGCGATATAAAACGGCCGATGCGCGGACTGGCGAAGCGCGTCTGTTGATCTTCAGCGCCGGCAGGCAGTTGACCGCCGCTGCGACCCCGTTAGCCACTGGATATAACAGTGCCGTAACCCTCTGTTAAACACCCTCTGACATCACAGGGATAACCCTGCTGGTGGTATAGATGATCCTGCTATTCGCCGGTTAAATTGTATGACAATTATGTCTTTTTTTATGTCTTTTTTTGCTAAATCTATGTACGCAATTACTGTAATTCCGCGATGTGATAATGCTCTCGTATGGAGAAATAATTTCCGGGTATTACTACTCTAACAACGGCAGTAGGGAATGTGATTTTTCTAATGCCTTGTTTTGATGCTGATAAAAAAGTTAATTCCGATTTTTCCCTACATGAAAGCGAATTAAAGCTGGAGTTTACCATGCACAAATTTACTAAAGCGCTGGCGGCCATTGGTCTCGCAGCGGTTATGTCACAATCAGCTATGGCGGAAAACCTGAAATTGGGTTTTCTGGTGAAACAGCCGGAAGAGCCATGGTTCCAGACCGAGTGGAAATTTGCTGATAAAGCAGGAAAAGATTTAGGCTTTGACGTCATTAAAATTGCGGTGCCGGATGGTGAGAAAACCCTGAACGCCATCGATAGCCTGGCGGCCAGCGGCGCGAAGGGCTTTGTCATCTGTACCCCCGATCCTAAGCTCGGCTCGGCGATTGTCGCTAAAGCGCGCGGCTATGACATGAAGGTGATTACCGTCGATGACCAGTTCGTCAACGCCAAAGGTAAACCGATGGAGAGCGTGCCGCTGGTGATGATGGCGGCCAGCGAAATCGGCGCCCGCCAGGGGCAGGAGCTGTATAAAGAGATGCAGAAACGCGGCTGGGATGTTAAAGACACCGCGGTGATGGCCATCACCGCCGATGAGCTGGACACCGCCCGCCGTCGTACCACTGGCTCCATCGATGCCCTGAAGGCGGCCGGTTTCCCGGAAGCGCAAATCTACCGCGTTCCGACAAAATCTAACGATATCCCGGGGGCGTTTGACGCCGGTAACTCGATGCTGGTCCAGCACCCGCAGGTTAAACACTGGCTGATCGTTGGGATGAACGACAACACCGTGCTCGGCGGCGTGCGTGCCACTGAAGGCCAGGGCTTTAAAGCGCCGGATGTGATTGGCATTGGCATCAACGGCGTGGATGCCGTCAACGAACTGTCGAAGGCGCAGCCGACCGGTTTCTATGGCTCCCTGCTGCCAAGCCCGGATATTCATGGCTATAAAACCAGCGAAATGCTCTACAACTGGGTCACCAAGGGCGTTGAGCCGCCGAAGTTCACTGCGGTGACCGATGTGGTGCTGATTACCCGCGATAACTTCAAAGAAGAGCTGGCGAAAAAAGGGCTGTAACAGCCCGGTTGAACTGGCCCCCGCCGCGGCGGGGGCTGAGTGCAGAAGAGCGGAGTCGTTATGCAACAGTCTACCCCTTATCTCTCATTTCGCGGCATCACCATGACGTTCCCTGGCGTAAAGGCCTTGTCCGATATCAGTTTTGACTGCTACCCAGGACAGATCCACGCGCTGATGGGCGAAAATGGCGCAGGCAAATCGACGCTGCTGAAAATCCTCAGCGGTAACTACATCCCCACCGCGGGCCACCTGCAGATCGGCGGTCAGCAGATGGCGTTCACCAATACGATGGCGGCGCTCAACGCCGGCGTGGCGATTATCTATCAAGAACTGCATCTGATCCCGGAGATGACCGTCGCCGAAAATATCTATCTTGGCCAGCTGCCGCACAGAGGCGGCATCGTCAACCGCTCGCTGCTCAACTACGAGGCCCGCCTGCAGCTTGAGCATCTGGGGCTGGATATCGACCCGGAGACGCCGCTGAAGTATCTCTCCATTGGCCAGTGGCAGATGGTGGAGATTGCCAAAGCGCTGGCGCGTAACGCCAAAATTATCGCCTTCGATGAACCGACCAGTTCGCTCTCCGCCCGGGAGATCGACAACCTGTTTCGCGTTATCCGCGAGCTACGGGAGGAGGGGCGCGTCATCATCTATGTTTCACACCGGATGGAAGAAATTTTTGCCCTCAGCGATGCCATCACCGTCTTTAAAGATGGCCGCTACGTCTGCACCTTTGATGATATGCCGAGCGTCAGCCACGACGCGCTGGTTCAGGCGATGGTGGGACGCAATCTGGGGGATATTTACGGCTGGAAACCTCGCCCCTACGGCGAAGAGCGGCTGCGTCTGGAGGAGGTGAAGGCCCCGGGCGTGCGCACGCCGGTCAGCCTCTCGGTGCGCAGTGGCGAAATCGTCGGCCTGTTTGGGCTGGTGGGCGCCGGGCGCAGCGAACTGATGAAAGGTCTGTTCGGCGGGACGCGGATCACCAGCGGTCAGGTGTATATCGATGGCCAGCCCGTCGACATACGCAAACCGGCCCAGGCCATCCAGGCCGGGATGATGCTGTGCCCGGAAGATCGGAAAGCGGAGGGGATTATTCCGGTTCACTCCGTGCGCGACAACATCAATATCAGCGCCCGACGCAAGCATATCCACGCCGGGTGCCTGATCAACAACGCCTGGGAGGCGGACAACGCCGATCAGCATATCCAGTCGCTGAACATTAAAACGCCGGGCCCGGAACAGCTGATCATGAACCTGTCTGGCGGCAACCAGCAGAAAGCGATCCTGGGCCGCTGGCTGTCGGAAGAGATGAAGGTGATCCTGCTCGATGAGCCCACCCGCGGTATCGATGTCGGCGCCAAACATGAAATTTACAACGTGATATATGGCCTCGCCGCCTCCGGTGTCGCCGTGGTATTTGCCTCCAGCGACCTGCCGGAAGTGCTGGGCGTCGCCGACCGCATCGTGGTGATGCGTGAAGGGCAAGTCGCCGGCGAACTGCTGCATGAAGAAGCCAATGAACAGCAGGCGTTAAGCCTTGCGATGCCAAAAGTGAGTCAGGCTGTCGCCTGAGTAAGGAGTAAATGATGTCATCAGTGACTACGTCCGGCGCTACCCGCTCTGCCTTTAGCTTTGCCCGTATCTGGGATCAGTTTGGCATGCTGGTGGTGTTTGCGGTGCTGTTTATCGGCTGCGTAATTTTTGTGCCTAACTTTGCCTCATTCGTCAATATGAAGGGGCTGGGGCTGGCGATCTCGATGTCCGGGATGGTGGCCTGCGGTATGCTCTTCTGCCTGGCCTCCGGCGATTTCGACCTGTCGGTGGCGTCGGTTATCGCCTGTGCCGGGGTCACTACCGCGGTGGTGATTAACCTGAGCGAAAGCCTGTGGCTGGGGATTGCCGCCGGTCTGCTGCTGGGGGCGATCAGTGGCCTGGTCAACGGCTTTGTCATTGCCCGGCTGAAGATCAACGCCCTGATCACCACGCTGGCCACTATGCAGATTGTCCGCGGCCTGGCCTACATTATCTCCGACGGTAAAGCAGTGGGGATCGAAGATGAACGCTTCTTCACCCTCGGTTACGCCAACTGGTTTGGTCTGCCGGCGCCGATCTGGCTGACGGTCGCCTGCCTGGTGGTTTTCGGATTATTACTAAACAAAACCACCTTTGGCCGTAATACGCTGGCTATAGGCGGCAATGAAGAGGCGGCGCGTCTGGCCGGTGTTCCGGTGGTGCGCACCAAGATTATTATCTTTGTGCTCTCCGGCCTGGTATCGGCCGCGGCGGGGATCATTCTGGCGTCGCGGATGACCAGCGGCCAGCCGATGACCTCGATTGGCTATGAGCTGATTGTTATTTCGGCCTGTGTGCTGGGCGGGGTATCGCTGAAGGGCGGGATCGGCAAGATCTCCTACGTGGTGGCCGGGATCCTGATCCTCGGGACCGTGGAGAACGCGATGAACCTGCTGAACATCTCGCCGTTCTCACAATACGTCGTGCGCGGGGTCATCCTGCTGGCGGCGGTAATTTTTGACCGCTACAAACAAAAAGCCAAACGTGCGGCCTGATTTCAGGCATAACTTTTAAGTCTACAGAGTAATTACCGCCAGCGCCCGTTTCGCTGGCGGTAACTATCAAAAATGGCGAGGTTGGTCACACTGTCTATACTTACATGGCTAACATATAATTAACAACCAGCTTCGGCTGGCCATGATAAGGAGGAAACAGGGTGGATAACCAGATATCTGTACCGCCTGCGCTAACCGGAAACTACGCTTTTTTCTTTGACCTCGACGGTACTCTTGCCGATATCCAGCCGCACCCCGATCAGGTGGTGATACCCGACAACACGCTGCAGGCGCTCAACGCGCTGGCCCGGCAGCAGGGCGGGGCGGTGGCATTGATTTCAGGGCGCTCAATGTCTGAACTTGACGCGCTAACCCATCCCTGGCGGCTACCGCTGGCCGGTGTTCACGGGGCTGAACGCCGTGATATCAATGGTAAAACCTATATTGTCTCTCTGCCGTCGGCTCTGCGCGATGAAATCGCGGCTGAACTGACCTCGGCGTTGCAGGCGCTCCCCGGGTGCGAGCTGGAGAGTAAAGAGATGGCCTTCGCGCTCCACTACCGCCAGGCGCCGCAGCAGCAGAGCGCGGTGCTGGAGCTGGCGCAGCGCATCGTTCAGCGCTACCCGCTGCTGGCGCTACAGCTTGGCAAGTGCGTAGTGGAGATTAAACCCCGCGGTGTCAACAAAGGGGAGGCGATCACCGCCTTCATGCAGGAAGCGCCGTTTGCCGGTCGCGAACCGGTTTTTGTCGGCGATGATTTGACCGACGAAGCGGGATTCAGCGTGGTTAATCAACTGCAGGGAATGTCGATAAAAGTGGGCGCCGGGGAAACCCAGGCGCACTGGCGGTTGGCGGATGCCGCCGCCGTAAGGACGTGGTTGCAACATCTGGCGTATGACGCGCAAACCGAAAGGAGGGATGACCATGAGTCGTTTAGTCGTAGTCTCTAACCGTATCGCCTTACCGGACGATAAAAAATCGAGCGCTGGCGGTCTGGCCGTCGGCATCCTGGGGGCACTGAAAGCGGCAGGGGGTCTGTGGTTTGGCTGGAGCGGCGAAATTGGCGATGACCAGCAACCGCTGAAGCAGGTCTCCCGCGGAAATATTTCATGGGCGTCGTTCAACCTTAATGAACGTGACCATGATGAATACTACAACCAGTTCTCTAATGCCGTGCTGTGGCCGGCCTTCCATTATCGTCTTGATCTGGTCAGCTTCCAGCGCGAAGCCTGGGAGGGATATCAGCGAGTTAACGCCATGCTGGCGGACAAGCTTCTGCCGCTGATCGAACCAGACGATACGCTGTGGATCCATGATTACCATCTGCTGCCCTTCGCCAGCGAACTGCGCAAGCGTGGGGTCAACAACCGGATCGGCTTCTTTTTGCATATTCCGTTCCCGACGCCGGAGATTTTTAACGCGCTACCGCCGCACGCTGAGCTGCTGGAACAACTGTGCGATTACGACCTGTTGGGCTTCCAGACTGAAAGCGACAGAACCGCGTTTCTTGACAGCATTGCCATGCAGACCCGACTCTCCGACCTCGGAGACAAACGCTATCAGGCGTGGGGTAAGGCGTTCAGCACTGAGGTTTATCCGATAGGGATCGATCCGGACGAGATTACGCGCAATGCCAAAGGTCCGCTGCCGCCGAAACTGGTCCAGCTGAAAAACGAGCTCAAAAACGTGAAGAATATCTTCTCGGTGGAGCGGCTTGACTACTCGAAAGGGTTGCCGGAGCGGTTCCTCGCCTATGAGACGCTGCTCGAGAAGTATCCTCAGCATCACGGCAAGATCCGTTATACCCAGATCGCACCGACCTCCCGCGGCGATGTGCAGGCCTATCAGGACATCCGCCACCAGCTGGAAACCGCATCCGGGCGCATCAATGGCCAGTTTGGCCAGCTTGGCTGGACCCCGCTCTACTACCTGAACCAGCATTTTGACCGTAAGCTGCTGATGAAGGTCTTCCGCTACTCTGACGTCGGCCTGGTGACGCCCCTGCGCGATGGTATGAACCTGGTGGCGAAGGAATACGTGGCGGCGCAGGATCCGGATAACCCTGGCGTACTGGTCCTGTCACAGTTTGCCGGCGCGGCGCAGGAGCTGACCAGCGCCCTGATCGTCAACCCCTACGATCGCGACGAGGTTGCCGCCGCGCTGGATCGCGCCCTTAGCATGCCGCTGGCGGAACGTATTGCCCGTCATTCTGCGATGCTGGACGTGATCAGAGAAAATGATATTCATAACTGGCAGGCGCGCTTTGTCGACGATCTGCAGCATATTTCACCGCGCAGTGAGGAGAGCCGCCTGCGGGGGAAGATAGCCACGTTCCCTAAACTGGCCTAGTTCAGGAAAAGGGCTAACCGGCGTTAGCCCTTTTCAAGGGAAACCAGCAGGACATCGACGCCGCAGCTGCCGACGATATTTTTCGCCGAGCAGGTGGCGCGCGAAAAAAGGGAATGGTTATGATTGCCGCAGATCACCAGATCGACCTGGTGCGACCGGCAGAAGTCCTTAATATGATGGCCCAGTTCGCCGCAGGCGATGGTCATTTTCTCTATCGGGTAGTCCGCGTGACGCGCCAGCTCGTTGAGAAAATCACGCGTCTCTTCCTGCATCACCTCGCGCAGATTTTCCATCATCGGCGCAGCGAACTGGTTATACAGCTCCGGATCCGTGGCGAGGGTGATAAAGCTCACTTTCGCGTTCACGGGCCGGGCAATCGACACCGCTTTTTTAATTAATACCTGACTCTCCGGCGTTGGCGCGACGGCAACCAGCAGATGTGAATAAGGCATCTGGCCTCCTTGAGATACGCGGAATAACCCTTTCTTTCCTTCTTTCTTTACTCCTGTTTACCCGGCTGCGCAAGGGCCGATCCCGGGATTTGCGAGCCTCTTCGCCAGTCGGTGTTTTTCCGGCTAGATCACAATGGTGAACCTGTCTTTTGATTTAAAAGAAATGCCGTTTTATAAATGAGTGAAGTGAAGACGTCATCTCTTTGTCATTTTGCCACCGGCAACGGTTGCGTGGCAAAAGCACAAAGGTAACGTCGTTTCGCTGCTTTTAGTGTAGCCAGGTACCCACTCCCTTCCGGTGGCAAATCCGGAAAGATTGTCGGCGTTCTCTTAAAAAAAGACACAGGATCACGGCGATGAAAACACGAAAGATTGGACTGGCTAACTACCTGGCCTACGGCGCGGGCGATTTCCTCGGCGCCGGCACCACGGCGCTAACCGCCGCATGGCTGCTCTACTTTTACACCACCTTCTGCGGACTCTCTCCGATAGAAGCCACGCTGATATTCGCTTCCGCCCGCGTACTGGATGCGGTGGTGAGCCCGCTGATGGGCTTTCTCACCGATAACTTCGGCACCACCTGGCTCGGCAAGCGCTTCGGCCGCAGAAAATTCTTTATTCTGCTCGGCATCCCATGCGTATTCAGCTACTCGGCGATGTGGGTTGGCGAGATGGGCTTCTGGTACTACCTGATCACCTATCTGCTGTTTGATATGGTCTACACCATGATTCTGGTGCCCTACGAGACGCTGGTGCCGGAGATGACCGATGACTTTAAACAGAAAACCAAATTCTCCGGCGCGCGCATCTCAATGGCGCAAATGTCGGCGATTTTAGCCTCCTTTCTGCCGGGGATCCTCCTTACCTGGCTCGGCAAAGACAATGCCAGCTCGTTCTTTTATGCCAGTCTGGTGTTCTCGGTCCTGTGCGCGGTGATGCTGACCTTCGTCTGGTGTTTCACCTGGGAGCGGCCGCGTGAGGCCTGGTCAGAGGCGGCGCTGCGGGCGGAAGCGGAAAAACAGAACTTAACCCTCGCCCAGAGCCTCAATCGCCTGGTGATTGAGCTGAGCTCCACGCTGCGGATAAAAATATTCCGCCAGCACCTCGGCATGTATCTGGGGGGCTATATCGCCCAGGACGTTTTCAATGCCGTGTTCACCTATTACGTGGTCTTTGTTCTGATGCAGGAGGCCTCTGTCGCCTCGAATCTGCTGGGGACGATGGCGATTTTCCAGTTTATCGCCGTGATCGCCATGATCCCGCTGTGCATTCGCTTTGGCCCCGCGCCGTCGTACCGCATGGTGGTGGTCCTCTTTGGCCTGAGCTCGCTCTCCTATGCGCTGCTCTATTACGCCGGACTGAGCGACGTCTATTCGTTATTGCTGCTCATCTCTGCTGTCGCCGGACTGGGACGCGGCGGGATTAACTACGTACCGTGGAATACCTACACCTATATTGCCGACGTCGACGAAGCGATCACCGGCCAGCGCCGGGAGGGGATTTTTGCCGGCATCATGACGCTGACCCGCAAAGCCTCGCAGGCGGGGGCGGTGATGCTGGTGGGCATCATCATGCAGCTGTCGGGGTTTGTCTCCGGGCAAAAAATACAGCCTGAAGGGGTCAGCCATACCATTTTGCTGATCCTCAGCGTCGGCACGCTGGTGGTCTTAGCCTGCGGCTTCCTCGTTTCGCTGCGCTTCAAACTCAATCTGCATACCCACAGCGTCCTGCGCAGCGAAACCCTAAGAATGCGCGAAAGCGGTCACGCCCAGCCGGAACTGACCAGTGCGGAACACCGCGCGGTCGTCGAGATGCTGGCGGGGATGCCTTACGACTGCCTGTGGGGAAATAACAACATTGGTTACCTGAATCGTCATAAACCTGCTGCCCCGGCGCTCACCCAGGGCGGCGCTTTGAATTCGACATATACCCGAGGTTAACAACATGAAAGTTTGGCCGGTCAAACATAGCCCATTACTCTGTCAGCCTGAGCGTTTTATCGCCCGTAGCGAACTGCAGGCGCTTATCCGCAACGTGACGCAAAACCTGGTGAATATTAAGGATGAGAGCGGGCAATTTTTACTGCGCCTGGATGACGGGCGCGTTATTGATACCAAAGGCTGGGCCGGCTGGGAGTGGACCCACGGCGTCGGGCTGTATGGCATCTATCAGTATTATCAGCAAACCGGCGATCTCGAGATGCGCGATATCATTGACCGCTGGTTTGCCGACCGTTTCGCCGAGGGGGCAACGACCAAAAACGTCAACACCATGGCGCCGTTCCTGACCCTGGCCTATCGCTTTGAAGAGACCGGATGTAAGGCGTACCTGCCGTGGCTGGAGAGCTGGGCGGAGTGGGCAATGTATGAGATGCCGCGTACCGAGCAGGGCGGCATGCAGCACATCACCCTGGCGGAAGAAAACCGCCAGCAAATGTGGGATGACACCCTGATGATGACCGTGTTGCCGTTAGCCAAAATTGGCAAGCTGCTTCATCGTCCGCAGTATGTGGAGGAGGCGACCTATCAGTTCCTGCTCCACGTGCAGAACCTGATGGACCGGGAAACCGGGCTGTGGTTTCACGGCTGGAGCTATGACGGTCGGCATAATTTTGCCCGGGCGCGCTGGGCGCGGGGCAACAGCTGGCTCACTATGGTGATCCCGGATTTTCTTGAGTTAGTGGATCTCCCGGAAGGGAATGCGGTACGGCGCTATCTGACCGAGGTGCTGAACGCGCAAATTGCCGCCTTAGCGAAATGTCAGGACGACAGCGGCCTGTGGCATACCCTGCTGGACGACCCGCACTCTTATCCAGAGGCCTCGGCGACCGCCGGCTTTGCCTACGGCATACTCAAAGCGGTGCGCAAGCGATATGTCGGGCAGCACTATGCCGGGGTGGCTGAAAAAGCGATTCGCGGAATTGTGCGGAATATTTCGCCGCAGGGGGAGCTGCTGCAGACTTCCTTTGGCACCGGAATGGGGTCAGACCTTGATTTCTATCGCCAGATCCCGCTCACCTCGATGCCCTACGGCCAGGCGATGGCGATCCTCTGTCTGACCGAGTATCTGCGCAAGTATTTCTGAGCAGGAGACCCCGCAGGCGCGGCGCCTGAAAAAACTAACCCGGCTTTCGCCGGGTTGGTTTTACATACGTTCGACGGTTTCGATACCGAGGGTATCGAGACCCAGCTTGAGGGTTTTCGCCGTCAGCAGCGCCAGCTTCAGGCGGCTGTTGCGGGTCGCTTCGCTTTCCGCGCTGAGGATCGGGCAGTGCTCGTAGAAACCGGAGAACAGGCCCGCCAGATCGTAGAGGTAGGCGCACATCACGTGCGGCGTCCCTTCGCGAGCGACCACGGAGAGGGTCTCTTCAAACTGCAACAGGCGCGCGGCCAGCTGGGCTTCGCGATCTTCCGCAATCACCACCGGCGCGTCGGTGAGGGCGTTTTCGTCAATGCCGGCTTTGCGGAACACGGAGAGCACGCGGGTATAGGCATACTGCATATACGGCGCGGTGTTGCCTTCGAACGCCAGCATATTATCCCAGTCGAAAACGTAGTCGGTGGTGCGGTTTTTCGACAGGTCGGCGTATTTCACCGCGCCGATACCCACCACTTTCGCCAGATTTTCCAGCTCATCAGCGGACATCTCCGGGTTCTTCTCGGCCACCAGGCGACGCGCGCGCTCCAGCGCTTCGTCCAGCAGATCCGCCAGCTTCACGGTGCCGCCGGCGCGGGTTTTAAACGGCTTGCCGTCTTTACCCAGCATCATGCCGAACATATGGTGTTCCAGCGGCACGGAGTCCGGCACATAGCCTGCTTTACGCACGATGGTCCACGCCTGCATCAGGTGCTGGTGCTGACGGGAGTCGATGTAGTAGAGCACGCGGTCGGCGTGCAGTGTTTCATAGCGATACTTCGCACAGGCGATATCGGTAGTGGTATAGAGGTAGCCGCCATCCTTTTTCTGGATGATGACGCCCATCGGTTCGCCTTCCTTGTTTTTATACTCATCAAGGAACACCACGGTGGCGCCTTCGCTCTCCACGGCCAGCCCTTTGGCTTTCAGATCGGCGACGATCCCCGGCAGCATCGGGTTGTACAGGCTTTCGCCCATCACGTCATCGCGGGTCAGCGTCACATTCAGGCGATCGTAGGTGATCTGGTTCTGCGACATGGTGATGTCCACCAGCTTACGCCACATCTGCAGGAAGTACTCATCGCCGCCCTGCAGCTTAACCACGTAGCTGCGCGCGCGCTCGGCGAAGGCTTCGTCTTCGTCGTAGTGTTTTTTCGCTTCGCGATAAAAACCTTCGAGGTCGGCCAGGGCCATCTCGCCGGCGTTTTCCTGCTGCTGTTTTTCCAGATACGCGATCAGCATGCCGAACTGGGTGCCCCAGTCGCCGACGTGGTTGGCGCGGATCACCTTATGGCCCAGGAACTCCAGGGTACGGACCGAGGCATCGCCAATGATGGTCGAACGCAGATGGCCGACGTGCATCTCTTTCGCCACGTTTGGCGCCGAATAGTCGACGACGATGGTCTGTACCTGTGGCGTGGCGACGCCCAGGCGTTCTGACTGCAGCGCGCGGTTGACGTTGTCCGCCAGGAACGCGGGGTCGAGGAAAATATTGATAAAGCCCGGCCCGGCGATTTCAACCTTGCTGGCAATGCCGTTGAGGTCAAGATGAGACAGTACCTGCTCTGCAAGTTGTCGCGGCGCCATGCCCAGCTTTTTGGCGACAGCCATCACGCCGTTGGCCTGATAGTCACCGAACTGAACTTTTGCTGACTGGCGGACCTGAGGTTCGCAATCGGCAGGCGCGCCTGCCGCGATCAGGGCCTGGCTGACTTTTTCTGAGAGAAGAGCCTGAATATTCACCGGAATACCTTACGTGTAATGCGCCAGCCCCCGAGGGAGGCGGCGCCGGAATGTGGACAAATTAGGGCGGGAGTATACTGCATTTGTCCCCGTCCGTCAGCATCGCGCGCGGCGCGGCGGCATGGGCAATCCATCGTCGGTCGGTCACGCAGCGGCAGGGTGGCGGTTGGTCCGCGGCCTAAAACACGGTAGATTAGCCTTTTTATAATTGATGAACATAAGTGACGAGCAAACCCATGGCGAACTGGCAGCAGATTGAACAACTGGCCGATATTACGGCGGATCTCCCGCGATTTTCCGATGCGCTACAGCGCTTCGCTGCGCGACTGGGACTGGAGATCGGCGGGCTCGACGCCGACCATATCTCCCTGCGCTGTCATCAGAACGCCACCGCGGAGCGCTGGCGCAGTGGGTTGGCGCAGTGCGGAACCCTGCTGTCGGAGAATATGATCAACGGTCGGCCTATCTGCTTGTTTAAACTGGCGGAGCCGGTCTGCGTGGCGCACTGGCGCTTTCATATCGTTGAGCTGCCGTGGCCGGGTGAAAAGCGTTATCCCCATGAAGGCTGGGAGCATATCGAAATTGTCCTGCCCGGCGATCCGGCTACCTTAAATGCCCGCGCTCTGGCGCTGCTGGCCGATGACGGACTCAGCCAGCCGGGGATCGTCGTCAAAACCAGCTCGCCGAAAGGGGAACATGAGCGTCTGCCGAATCCCACCCTGGCGGTCACCGACGGCAGCGTGACGGTCAAATTTCACCCATGGTCTATTGAACAAATCGTCGCCAGCGAGCAAGCCGATACATAACAGTGTGAAGCCGCGCGGCGTCTGCCGCGTGAAATCATGACATGCTGAGAAGGTTGTCTGGATCAGGGAGTGAGCAATGGCGGTACTGGAAGTTTGTTGTTACAGCATGGCGTGCGCCCGGGAGGCTGAGCGCTACGGCGCCGATCGTATTGAACTCTGCGCCGCGCCGCAGGAAGGGGGACTAACACCCTCTTACGGGGTGCTGGTCTCGGTCCGCGAGGCGATTACCCTCCCGGTGCATCCGATTATCCGCCCGCGCGGCGGCGATTTCTGCTACACCGAAGAGGAGTTCGCCGCGATGCTTGGCGATATCCGCATGGTGCGGGAGCTCGGCTTTCCCGGGCTGGTGACCGGCGTGCTGAATGCCGATGGTCAGGTCGATATCCCGCTGATGAAAAAAATAATGGCCGCGGCCGGGCCGCTGGCGGTGACCTTTCATCGCGCGTTCGATCTGTGCGCCGACCCGCGTCAGGCCTGGGAAACGCTGGGTGAGCTGGGGGTTAAACGTATCCTGACTTCCGGTCAGCAATCCTCGGCGGAGAAAGGTATTTCATTAATTACGGAACTTATTGCCGCAGGGGATACTCCAATCATTATGGCCGGTGCGGGAGTGCGCGCCGCGAACCTGCAGCTGTTTCTGCAGGCGGGGGTGAAAGAGGTTCATAGCTCTGCAGGCCAGTGGTTGCCATCGGAAATGCGCTTTCGTCATCCAGGCGTTTCGATGTCAGCCGATCCCGATGCGGACGAATACAGGCGCTACGCCGTCAATGGCGCAGCGGTGGCGGAGATGAAAAAGATCATTTCCGCTGACAGAAGTTAAACGGTTTTTGCTGCACATCATGTCGCCCAATATGATGATTGCCCGTACCAGGCCCCTGCCCATTAAACAGGGGCCTTTTTTTATCTCGCTTTCTTCGCCAGCGACTGCTGGGTTTCCGGTTTGGTGGCGATAATCACCGCGCGCAGCGGCGCCGGATAGCCTTCCACGGTTTTGCGCCGATCCTGCGGGTCGAGGAAATCGGCCAGCGATTCGCTGGTCATCCATTCGGTGCGCCGCTGCTCTTCCGTCGAGGTGACGCAGGCGTCGACGATGCGCACATCGATAAACCCGCACTTCTCCAGCCACATTTTCAGGGCCGCCGCTGAGGGAATAAAATAGACGTTGCGCATCTGCGCATAACGGTCGCCCGGAACCAGCACCGTATTTTCATCGCCTTCGACCACCAGCGTCTCCAGTACCAGCTCGCCACCCGGCGCCAGCTGATCTTTCAGCTGCCACAGGTGGTCCAGCGGCGAGCGACGGTGGTAGAGCACGCCCATCGAGAACACGGTGTCAAAGGCCTCCAGCGCCGGGAGCTGCTCGATGCCCAGCGGCAGGAGATGCGCCCGCTGGTCGTTGCCAAGCAGCTTACGCACCGCTTCAAACTGGCACAGGAACAGCTGGGTGGGATCGATGCCGACCGCCAGATGCGCGCCCGCGCCGATCATCCGCCACATGTGATAGCCGCTGCCGCAGCCCACGTCGAGGATGGTCCGTCCGCTAAGATCGGACAGATGCGGCAGGACGCGCTCCCATTTCCAGTCGGAGCGCCATTCGGTATCGATGTTGATGCCGTACAGCGAATAAGGGCCTTTGCGCCATGGCATCAGGTTTTTAAGCAGGTTTTCTACCCGCAGCCGGTGGCCTTCGCTGAGCGGCGTTTCGCTTTCGGCGGTGACGCTGTGCAGGAGGTCCAGACGCCAGGGCGTTAATTCCGGAAGAAACTCAACGGCGCGCTCCCATTCGCGAAACTTGCCGTGCAGGGCCTCGCGCTGCCAGGCGGCTACCTGGGCAGGCAGCGTCTCCAGCCAGTGAGACAGCGGGCTTTTGGCGATCAGCTGATAAAAGTTACTGAAGTCGATCATGCCTGCTCCCCGGATTTTACTGCCACCAGCGAGCCAAAGTTAAAGCACTGGAACCACAGTTCAGCATGTTCGAACCCCGCCTGACGCAGGCGTTTTTTATGGGTTTCCACAGAGTCGGTCAGCATCACGTTTTCCAGCATGCTGCGTTTCTGGCTAATCTCCAGCTCGCTGTAGCCGTTCGCGCGCTTAAAGTCATGATGCATATTGAACAGCAGCTCACCGACGTGGGCGTCTTCGAAGCTGAATTTCTCCGATAGCACCAGCGCGCCGCCGGGATTCAGCCCCTGATAGACTTTATTCAGGATCGCCTGACGATCGCCCGGCTCAAGGAACTGAATGGTAAAGTTCAGGATCACCAGCGAGGCGTTTTCAATGGCCACATCGCGGATATCCCCTTCAATCACCTCGACCGGCGTCGGCGCTTTATAGGCGTCAATATGGCGACGGCAGCGCTCCACCATCGCCGGGGAGTTGTCGATGGCGATAATGCGACATCCCGGATGGCTAATATTGCGGCGCACGGAGAGGGTGGCGGCGCCCAGCGAACAGCCAAGATCGTAAACCTGGGTGTGGGGCTGAACGAAGCGCTCGGCCAGCATGCCGATCATCGAGATGATATTGGAGTAGCCAGGCACAGAACGCTGGATCATATCGGGGAAGACTTCAGCAACCCGTTCATCAAAGGTCCAGTCGCCGAGGCTGGCAATCGGCGCGGAAAAAAGCGTATCGCGGTGAGACATAACGTTAAACCCGAAAAAACGAAAACGGCGTATTGTGCGCTAACGGAGGGAGAAAACCAACTCCCAGGGCATATACCAGAGATTGGCCAGCACCATCAGCAACAACGCGCACCAGGTGGCGCTCATGCCGGAGCGGCGCCAGTGGTAGACGCGGTGATGAAAACCCCAGGAGTGCATCAGTCGTCCGACGATCAATAAAATGCCGCAAACGTGCACCATCCAGGTCTGGGCGCCGTTCATCTCCATAAATAACAGTAAAATGAGGCCAATCGGCACATATTCGACGGCATTGCCGTGAACGCGGATGGCAACCTGCAGCTCGCTGAAGCCGCCGTCGCCGTAGCCTACATGGTATTGGGTGCGCAAACGCACCACGTCAAATGAGAACTTCACTAACAATAACGCACCTAAAACGGCATACAGCGCGCTGACCATACGAAAACTCCCTTTAACTCTGGCAGATGGCTCCGGATATGATAGCAGGATATCAGAAAAGAGAAGATTGCTGCGGAATCGACGGCGCATTTCCTGCCGCCGGCAGGGCGGCGCGCAGATCGCCCCACAGGGTATCGACCAGCGTCGGCGCGTAGGCAATATCGGGGGTATGCAGGAACAGCCACGGCGTCCCTGACTGATGCCATTTCGGCAGCGTCTGCAGCCAGACGCGAAACAGTTCCCGGTTATGGACCATATCGTCGCCGCCGATAAAGCGCACCATTGGCTGCCGGGCGGTCATCACCGCATGCACCGGCACCTTCGGTTTCTTTTGTTGCGCGTCGATCATCGCCGGACTGGTGGCCGCGGCGCTATGGACCGGGCGGCTGTCGAGGATCACGCGGTTGACGTTGCGCTGGTGCAGCCCGCGGTTGAGCTGCTGTTCCGCTTCCCCTTTGGCGAAGAACTCGGGGTGACGAACTTCGACGCCGTAGGTGAAATCCTTCGGCAGTGCGTCGAGAAAATGCCATAGCGCCGGGAGATCGCGAGGGCCGAAGGTCGCCGGCAGCTGCAGCCAGTACTGGCCGATGCGCGAGGCCAGCGGCGCCAGGCGGGTGAAGAATTCACGGCTTAAATCGTCGCAGTGGCGCAGGGCGGCCTGGTGCGAGATAGTCGCCGGGAATTTAAAGCAGAAGCGGAAGTCATCGTGGGTCTGTTCGTACCAGCGGGCGACAATCTCCGGCTTCGGTAGCGCATACAGGGTGGTGTTGCCCTCGACGCAATTGAAGTGGCGGGCGTACTCTTCAAGGCTGGTGATGCCAAGGCGCACCCATTTCGGGTGCGACCACTGGGGAAGCCCAATATAAATCATAACGCGGCGAGGATCTCCTCGGTGCTGCGCACACGGCCGATGCGCGGGAAAATATGCGTCATACTGCCCTGATGCTGCTCGGCGGAGGCGGCGCTGCAGGCATCTTCGGCAATGACCAGGTTAAAACCCAGCTCCCAGGCGTTGCGGGCGGTGGATTCGACGCCGATGTTGGTGGCGATGCCGCAGAGAATAATGGTGTCGATACCGCGACGACGCAGCTGAAGCTCAAGGTCGGTGCCATAGAACGCGCCCCACTGGCGTTTGGTCACTTCGATATCGCTCTCCTGCTTACCCAGCGTGGCCGGGTAGGTCCACCAGTTCTCAGGCAGCGTATGCGCCCCGGCCTGCGCGTCGACAGGCTGTTTCAGCGCTTCGGCGAAATCGGCCGACCAGCCGACGCGGACCATGATGACCGGCGAACCCTGTTGTCGGCACTTGTCTGCCAGGCGGGCGGCGCGCGCCACCACCTCGTCAGCCCGATGTGGGCCGCCGGCAAAAGGCAGAATGCCTTCCTGCAGATCGATCACCACCAGCGCCGTGTTTTTCGCATTGAGTTCTAACATGGTATCCCCGTATCTTCATCTGTTGTCAGGCGGCTACAATACCTTTGCGGCTTCAGCAAAAGGGTAACAAATTTTGTTAATTTATGTGAGTGTGGACGTTAAGCGCGCAGCAAAGCAGCGTACATCGTGCGTCGGACTTATCGAACGACAGAATTTCCAGTATAATAGCCGCCTTTTTTCATTCAGTTGTGACATCAGCTAAAGCTGCGACCTCGTCGCCTGCAGGGCAGACGACAATCCGCCGACGGCTAAGTTAAGGGATATCTCATGCGTACAGAATATTGCGGACAGCTTCGACAGTCCCACGTTGGGCAGCAGGTGACTCTGTGTGGTTGGGTCAACCGCCGTCGCGATCTCGGTAGCCTCATTTTTATCGATATGCGCGACCGCGAAGGCATCGTTCAGGTGTTTTTCGATCCGGATCGTGCGGATGCGTTGAAGTTAGCCTCTGAACTGCGTAATGAGTTCTGCATTCAGGTCACTGGCACCGTTCGCGCGCGTGAAGAGAAAAACATCAACGCGGACATGGCCACCGGCGCTATCGAAGTGCTGGCTTCCGATCTGACGATCATTAACCGCTCAGAATCGCTGCCGCTGGACTCCAATCACGTCAACACCGAAGAAGCGCGTCTGAAATACCGCTACCTCGACCTGCGTAGTCCGGAAATGGCGCAGCGTCTGAAAACCCGCGCGAAAATCACCAGCTTTGTGCGCCGCTTTATGGATGACCATGGCTTCCTCGACATCGAAACCCCGATGCTGACCAAAGCCACCCCGGAAGGCGCCCGCGATTACCTCGTGCCTTCCCGCGTGCACAAAGGCAAATTCTACGCGCTGCCGCAGTCGCCGCAGCTGTTCAAACAGCTGCTGATGATGTCCGGCTTCGACCGCTACTATCAGATCGTCAAATGCTTCCGCGATGAAGACCTGCGTGCCGACCGTCAGCCTGAATTTACCCAGATCGACGTGGAAACCTCCTTTATGACCGCGCCGCAGGTGCGTGAGATCATGGAAGCGATGGTGCGTCAGCTGTGGCTGGAGATTAAAGGCGTCGATCTGGGCGATTTCCCGATCATGACCTTCGCCGAAGCCGAACGTCGTTACGGCTCCGATAAACCGGACCTGCGTAACCCGATGGAGCTGGTGGACGTCGCCGACCTGCTGAAATCAGTGGAGTTCGCGGTCTTTGCCGGCCCGGCCAACGATCCGAAAGGGCGCGTGGCGGCGCTGCGCGTGCCGGGCGGGGCTTCTCTGACCCGCAAGCTGATCGACGAATACGGCAACTTTGTCAAGATCTACGGCGCGAAAGGGCTGGCCTATATTAAAGTGACCGAACGTGCCAAAGGCATGGACGGGATCAACAGCCCGGTGGCCAAGTTCCTGACCGCTGAAATCGTGGAAGCGATCCTCGACCGCACCGGCGCGCAGGACGGAGACATGATCTTCTTCGGCGCCGACAACAAGAAAGTGGTGGCCGACGCGCTGGGCGCGCTGCGTCTGAAGCTGGGCAAAGATCTGAGCCTGACTGACGAGAGCAAGTGGGCGCCGCTGTGGGTGATCGACTTCCCGATGTTCGAAGACGACGGCGAAGGCGGCCTGACGGCGATGCACCATCCGTTCACCTCGCCGAAAGATATGACGGCGGACGAGCTGAAAGCTGCGCCGGAAGAGGCCGTGGCCAACGCCTACGATATGGTCATTAACGGTTATGAAGTCGGCGGCGGTTCGGTGCGTATCCACCGCGGCGACATGCAGCAGACGGTATTTGGTATTCTGGGCATTAACGAACAGGAACAGCGTGAGAAATTCGGCTTCCTGCTCGATGCGCTGAAATACGGTACCCCGCCGCATGCGGGCCTGGCGTTCGGTCTTGACCGTCTGACCATGCTGCTGACCGGCACCGATAACATCCGCGACGTTATCGCTTTCCCGAAAACCACCGCGGCCGCCTGCCTGATGACCGAAGCGCCAAGCTTCGCCAATCCGGCGGCGCTCAGTGAACTGGGTATTCAGGTTGTGGAGAAAGAGGCAAAAGCGTCTCTGGAGAACAAGTAATATGTCATTTAAGCTGCCCGTTTCGGTGCTGGTGGTGATTTACGCCGAAGATACCAAACGGGTGCTGATGTTGCAGCGGCGCGACGATCCCGCGTTCTGGCAGTCGGTCACCGGCAGCCTGGAAGCAGGAGAGACCGCGCTGCAGGCCGCCGCGCGTGAAGTAAAGGAAGAGGTCGCCATTGACGTTGCCTGCGAGCAACTGACCTTAATCGACTGTCAGCGCACGGTGGAGTTCGAGATATTTTCTCATTTGCGTCATCGCTATGCGCCGGGAGTGGAGCGTAATACGGAATTTTGGTTCTGTCTTGCGCTGCCTCATGAGCGGGAAATTACCTTTACCGAACATCTGGCCTACCGCTGGGTCAGCGCGACGGAAGCCGCTGCGCTGACCAAGTCGTGGAGCAACCGGCAGGCGATTGAAGAATTTGTAATTAACGCCGCCTGAAAGGGCGCGCTTTTTGGAGAGTTTTTTATGGCAGGTCATAGTAAATGGGCCAACACCAAACACCGCAAAGCGGCACAGGATGCCAAGCGCGGTAAAATCTTTACGAAAATCATTCGCGAACTGGTTACCGCAGCGCGTCTGGGCGGCGGCGATCCGGCGTCCAACCCGCGTCTGCGTGCGGCGGTGGATAAAGCGCTGTCTAACAACATGACCCGCGACACCCTGAACCGCGCCATCGCGCGCGGCGTCGGCGGCGATGAAGACGCGAACATGGAAACCATCATTTATGAAGGCTATGGCCCTGGCGGCACCGCGGTGATGGTGGAATGTCTGTCCGACAACCGTAACCGTACCGTTGCGGAAGTGCGTCACGCCTTCACTAAAACCGGTGGTAACCTTGGCACCGACGGTTCCGTCTCCTACCTGTTCAGCAAAAAAGGCGTCATCTCCTTCGAGAAAGGCGATGAAGACACCATCATGGAAGCGGCGCTGGAAGCTGGCGCTGAAGACGTGGTGACCTATGACGACGGCGCGATCGACGTCTACACCGCCTGGGAAGAGATGGGCGCCGTGCGCGACGCGCTGGAAGCCGCTGGCCTGAAAGCCGACGCTGCCGAAGTCTCGATGATCCCGTCCACCAAAGCGGATATGGATGCCGAGACGGCGCCGAAGCTGCTGCGTCTGATCGATATGCTCGAAGACTGCGACGACGTGCAGGAAGTGTACCATAACGGCGAGATCTCCGACGAGGTCGCAGCCACCCTGTGATGCAGTCGCATCCACGGTTAACCGGAGGCGCGTGATGGCTATTATTCTCGGCATTGACCCGGGGTCGCGCGTTACCGGTTATGGTGTGATCCGTCAGGTTGGCCGGCAGCTGAGCTACCTTGGCAGCGGCTGTATCCGCACCAAGGTGGACGATTTGCCGTCGCGGCTGAAGCTGATCTACGCCGGAGTGACGGAGATCATCACCCAGTTCCAGCCTGACTTTTTCGCCATTGAGCAGGTCTTTATGGCCAAGAATGCCGACTCGGCGTTAAAGCTCGGGCAGGCGCGCGGGGTGGCGATCGTGGCGGCGACCAATCAGTCGTTACCGGTGTTTGAATATGCCGCCCGCCAGGTTAAGCAGACGGTTGTCGGCATCGGCAGCGCTGAAAAGAGTCAGGTCCAGCACATGGTGCGCACCCTGCTCAAGCTGCCTGCCAATCCGCAAGCGGATGCGGCGGATGCGCTGGCGATCGCCATCACCCATTGCCATGTCAGCCAGAATGCCGCGCAGATCAGCGAGACCCGGCTCAATCTGGCGCGAGGGCGCTTACGATAATCGCAAATCAGGCTGGATATCTATCCAGCCTTTTTTTATGATACCGCCAGATACATAGACCATAACGCAGGAGCCCCACGTGATAGGCAGACTCAGAGGCATCATTCTCGAAAAACAACCCCCGCTGGTGTTGCTGGAAACGGCGGGCGTCGGCTATGAAGTGCACATGCCAATGACCTGCTTCTATGAGCTGCCGGAGGCCGGGCAGGAGGCGATTGTCTTCACCCACTTTGTGGTGCGTGAAGATGCCCAACTGCTGTATGGGTTTAACAACAAACAGGAGCGTACCCTGTTTAAAGAACTGATCAAAACCAACGGCGTAGGGCCAAAGCTGGCGCTGGCGATCCTCTCCGGCATGTCGGCGCAGCAGTTCGTCAACGCCGTTGAGCGGGAAGAGGTCGCCTCGCTGGTGAAGCTGCCGGGGATTGGCAAAAAAACCGCTGAACGCCTGATCGTTGAGATGAAAGACCGCTTCAAAGGGCTGCACGGCGATCTGTTCACCCCGGCCGCCGATCTGGTACTGACCTCACCGGCAGGCCCGACGGCGGACGATGCCGAGCAGGAAGCGGTTGCCGCGCTGGTCGCGCTGGGCTATAAACCGCAGGAGGCCAGCCGGATGGTCAGCAAGATCGCGCGTCCGGACGCCAACAGTGAAACGCTAATCCGCGAAGCGCTGCGCGCCGCGTTGTGAGGTAAGGGATGATTGAAGCAGACCGGCTGGTATCGGCAGACAGCAGCGGCTTCGAAGAGGCCGCTGACCGCGCCATCCGCCCAAAATTGCTGGCAGAGTATGTCGGCCAGCCGCAGGTGCGTTCGCAGATGGAGATCTTTATCCAGGCGGCGAAGCTGCGCGGCGACGCCCTCGATCACCTGCTGATTTTTGGCCCGCCAGGGTTGGGGAAAACCACCCTGGCCAATATCGTCGCCAATGAAATGGGGGTGAATCTGCGTACCACCTCCGGCCCGGTGCTGGAGAAAGCGGGCGATCTCGCCGCGATGCTCACCAACCTTGAACCGCACGATGTGCTGTTTATCGATGAGATCCATCGCCTCTCGCCGGTGGTGGAAGAGGTGCTCTATCCGGCAATGGAAGATTACCAGCTGGATATCATGATTGGCGAAGGTCCGGCGGCGCGCTCGATTAAAATCGACCTGCCGCCGTTTACCCTGATCGGCGCCACCACCCGGGCCGGTTCATTGACTTCGCCGCTGCGCGACCGCTTTGGCATCGTGCAGCGTCTGGAGTTCTATCAGATCCCCGATCTGCAGCATATTGTCAGCCGCAGCGCCCGCCATATGGGGCTGGAGATGAGCGACGAGGGCGCGCTGGAAGTGGCCCGCCGTTCACGCGGCACGCCGCGTATTGCCAACCGTCTGCTGCGTAGGGTGCGTGACTTCGCGGAAGTGCGCCACGACGGCACTATCTCCGCCGACATTGCCGCCCAGGCGCTGGATATGCTCAACGTCGATGCGGAAGGGTTCGACTATATGGACCGCAAGCTGCTGCTGGCGGTGATAGATAAGTTCTTCGGCGGACCGGTGGGGCTGGATAACCTCGCCGCCGCGATTGGCGAAGAGCGGGAAACCATTGAAGATGTGCTGGAGCCCTACTTAATTCAGCAGGGTTTTCTGCAGCGTACGCCGCGGGGAAGAATGGCGACGGTGCGCGCCTGGAATCATTTCGGGATTACGCCGCCGGAGATGCCGTAGTTCGCTACGGATGTGTCGTTCATCGGGAGACCCGGTCAGCAGCGCGACCGGGTTTTTCATTTTTAGCTGGCGGCTTTTTTCGTCATGCTGAGAATAAACAGCACCGCGGCGCACAGCACCACCGATGGACCGGCCGGCGTGTCGTAGAAAGCCGAGAAGGTTAACCCGCCGGTGACGGCCAGCATGCCCACGCCCACCGCCACGGCGGCCATCTGCTCCGGCGTGCGGGCAAAACGGCGGGCGGTGGCGGCCGGGATAATCAGCAGGGAAGTGATGATCAGCGCCCCGACGAACTTCATCGCCACGCCGATAGTCAGGGCGGTGACCAGCATCAACAGCAGCTTGACCCGCTGCAGCTTCACGCCATCGACAAACGCCAGGTCCGGACTGATGGTCATCGCCAGCAGATTCCGCCACTGCCAGAGCAGAATGCCAATCACAATCACCACGCCCATGGCAATGGCGATCAGGTCCTGCGGGGTGACCGCCAGCAGATCGCCGAACAGGTACGCCATCAGATCGACGCGGACGTTAGACATCAGACTGACCACCACCAGCCCCAGGGAGAGCGCGCTGTGCGCCATGATGCCCAGCAGGGTATCGATCGCCAGATGCGGCCGTTTTTCCAGCCATACCAGCCCGCCGGCCAGCAGCAGGGTGACGGCGATCACCGCATAAAACGGATTGACGTTCAGCAGTAAACCGAAAGCGACGCCGAGCAGCGAGGCATGCGCCAGCGTGTCGCCGAAATAGGACATACGGCGCCAGACCACAAAGGAGCCCAGCGGGCCAGCGGCGCAGGCCAGCATCATCCCGGCCAGCCAGCCAGGTAACAAAAGTTCAATCATTAGCGGCTGTTTCCCCGACGCAGTACAATTCGCCCCTGAAGATCGTGGCGGTGATTATGGTGATGGCGGTAGATCCCCAGCTGTTCCGCGCCGCGTGGGCCGAACATGGAGATAAACTCCGGATGCATTGAGACGACCTCTGGTGCGCCGGAGCAGCAGATATGCTGGTTCAGGCACAATACCTCGTCGGTTTTGGCCATGACCAGATGCAGGTCGTGGGAGACCATCAGCACCGCGCAGTCCAGCTCATGGCGCAGCTGGTCGATAAGATCGTAGAGCGCAACCTGGCCATTGACGTCGACGCCCTGGGTCGGTTCATCCAGCACCAGTAGCTGCGGGCGATTGAGCAGGGCGCGAGCCAGCAGCACGCGCTGGGTTTCTCCACCGGAAAGTTTTTGCATCGGGGCGTCGATCAGATGCCCTGCCTGCACGCGCTTCAGCGCCGGCAGGATGTCGTCTTTGCGGGTGCCCGGACGCAAACGCAGGAAGCGGCTGACGGTCAGCGGCAGCGTGGCGTCGAGATGCAGTTTCTGCGGCACATAGCCGATCCGCAGGCGTTCTTCGCGCTTGATAACACCCTCTGTCGGTGCTACCAGCCCCAGAACCACCCGCACAAGCGTCGATTTGCCGGCGCCGTTGGGGCCCAGCAGGGTCAATATTTTGCCTGGCGTGAGAGCCAGCGAGATGTCAGACAGCACGCGGCGTTGGCCAAAGGCCACCGAGACATTTTCCAGCGTTACAAGGTTTGTCATAATCATTTAGGGGTTGCACAAGCTAGTGAATGTTATAATATCACATCACACTCACTCGTTTCGATGACTAGACGCATTATGTTACATAAAAATACGCTTCTTTGCGCTGGACTTGGCGCTGTTTTTTTGTTCGCACAGGTACCGCAGGCCAGTGCCGCCGTGGTGACTTCCATGAAACCGCTGGGCTTTATCGCGGCGGCTATCGCCGATGGGGTTACCGACACCCAGGTGCTGCTGCCCGATGGCGCCTCCGAGCATGATTATTCTCTCCGTCCTTCCGATGTAAAACGCTTACAGAACGCAGACTTAGTGGTGTGGATCGGTCCGGAAATGGAAGCCTTTATGGATAAGTCGACGCAAAGCATTGCGGCGAATAAAAAGGTGACTATCGCAGAGCTGGATGGGGTCAAACCGCTGCTGATGACCGGCGCTGACGACGATGACGATCATCATGGTCATGACCATGGCGCAGCGGAAAAAAGTGACGGCGATCACCATCACGGTATCTACAATATGCATCTGTGGTTATCCCCAGAGATAGCGCGGCTTTCGGCGGTTGCAATCCACGATAAATTATTGGAACTTATGCCGCAGAGTCGAGCCAAACTCGACAGCAACCTGCAGCAGTTCGAGGCCGCGCTGGCGGCGACCGACAAGCAGGTTAGCAATGAGCTGGCACCGCTGAAAGGAAAGGGCTATTTCGTTTTTCATGACGCCTACGGTTACTTTGAAAAACACTACGGTTTGACCTCGCTGGGGCATTTTACCGTCAACCCTGAAATACAGCCCGGTGCGCAGCGTTTACACGAAATCAGAACACAACTGGTTGAGCAGAAAGCCACTTGCGTTTTTGCTGAGCCACAGTTCAGGCCAGCGGTTATCGAAGCTGTTGCCCGGGGCACGTCTGTGCGCATGGGGACCCTGGATCCACTGGGTAGCGGAATTAAGCTGGGTAAAGCGAGTTACCCGCAATTCCTCACCCAGCTGGCGAATCAGTATTCGAGCTGCCTGAAAGGAGATTAACGAGGAAGTGAATACGTGCAACAGATAGCCCGCGCTGTCACTCAGGCATTTAACAATCTGCCACGACCTCATCGCGTCATGCTGGGGTCGCTTAGCGTTCTTACCTTAGCGGTCGCCGTCTGGCGACCCTACATTTACCACCCGGAATCCGCCCCCATCGTCAGAACCATTGAACTGGAAAAAAGCGAGATCCGCTCCCTGCTGCCGGAAGCCTCCGAGCCGATCGACCAGGCCCCGCAGGAAGAAGAAGCCATTCCTCAGGATGAACTCGACGAAAAAGCCGATAGCGATGCCGGCGGGCACGAATACGTGGTGTCAACCGGCGATACGCTCAGCAGCATCCTGAACCAGTACGGTATCGATATGGGTGATATCGCCCAGCTCTCCTCCGCCGATAAAGAGTTGCGTAATCTGAAGATTGGTCAGCAGCTCTCCTGGACCCTGACCGCCGACGGCGATCTGCAGAGTCTGACCTGGGAGATGTCCCGCCGCGAAACCCGCACCTACACCCGTGTGGCTAACGGCTTTAAAATGAGCAGCGAGCTGCAGAAAGGCGACTGGGTCAACAGCGTGCTGAAAGGCACCGTCGGCGCCAGCTTTGTCTCCAGCGCGCGCGATGCCGGGCTGACCAGCACGGAAATCAGCGCGGTGATCAAGGCCATGCAGTGGCAGATGGATTTCCGTAAGCTGAAGAAAGGCGATGAGTTCTCGGTATTGATGTCGCGCGAAATGCTTGACGGCAAACGCGAGCAAAGCCAGCTGCTTGGCGTGCGTCTGCGTTCTGACGGGAAGGACTACTTTGCCATCCGTGCCGAAGACGGAAAATTCTACGACCGCAACGGGACGGGGCTGGCGAAAAGCTTTATGCGCTTCCCGACGGCGCGTCAGTTCCGCGTCTCCTCTAACTTTAACCCGCGTCGTCTGAACCCGGTCACCGGGCGCGTCGCGCCGCACCGTGGCGTCGATTTCGCGATGCCGCAGGGAACGCCGGTGCTGGCGGTGGGTGATGGCGAAGTGGTGGTGGCCAAGCGTAGCGGCGCCGCCGGGTATTACGTGGCCATCCGCCACGGCCGTACCTATACCACTCGCTACATGCACCTGCGTAAGCTGCTGGTGAAGCCGGGGCAGAAAGTGAAGCGCGGGGATCGTATTGCGCTGTCGGGGAATACCGGACGCTCAACCGGGCCGCACCTGCACTACGAAGTGTGGATCAACCAGCAAGCGGTCAACCCGCTGACGGCGAAACTGCCGCGTACTGAAGGGCTGAGCGGTTCCGACCGTACCGATTATCTGGCGCAGGTCAAAGAGGTCGTTCCGCAGCTGCGGTTTGACTAACCACCGGTCAGTGGAAAGCCGGTGCCCCAGGGCGCCGGCTTTTTATTTTGTAGGATACCCAACGTCTCGCTACACTATCCCATTATCTTGATTAAGCAGTCGATCTGCGGATTGGGCATGGAAACGAAAAAAAATAATATTGAGTTTATCCCTAAGTTTGAAAAATCTTTTTTACTGCCGCGCTACTGGGGCGCCTGGCTGGGGGTCTTTGCCTTCGCCGGTATTGCGCTGACGCCGCCTTCCTTTCGCGATCCGCTTCTCGGCAAACTCGGTCGTCTGGTCGGGCGTCTGGCGAAAAGCTCGCGCCGCCGGGCGCAGATTAATTTGCTGTATTGCTTCCCGGAAAAAAGCGAGCACGAGCGGGAAGCGATCATCGACGCCATGTACGCCTCGGCGCCGCAGGCGATGGTGATGATGGCCGAGCTGGGCCTGCGCGATCCGCAGAAAATTCTCGCCCGCGTCGACTGGCAGGGTAAAGCGATCATCGACGAGCTGCAGCGCAATAATGAAAAGGTGATTTTCCTCGTCCCGCACGCATGGGGCGTGGATATCCCGGCGATGCTGATGGCCTCCGGCGGGCAGAAGATGGCGGCGATGTTCCACAACCAGGGTAACCCGGTCTTCGATTACGTGTGGAATACCGTACGTCGTCGTTTTGGCGGAAGGATGCACGCGCGCAACGACGGGATCAAACCGTTTATTCAGTCGGTGCGCCAGGGTTACTGGGGCTACTATCTCCCCGATCAGGATCACGGCGCTGAGCACAGCGAGTTTGTGGATTTCTTCGCGACCTATAAGGCCACGCTGCCGGCGATTGGCCGTTTAATGAAGGTATGCCGCGCCCGCGTCGTTCCGCTGTTCCCGGTCTACGATGGCAAAACGCATCGCCTGACGGTGCTGGTGCGCCCGCCGATGGACGATCTGCTGGACGCTGACGATACAACGATCGCCCGGCGGATGAACGAAGAGGTGGAGGTGTTTGTTACGCCGCACACCGAGCAGTACACCTGGATCCTGAAGTTGCTGAAGACGCGCAAGCCGGGTGAAATCGAGCCCTACAAACGCAAAGAGCTGTACCCTAAGAAGTAGTCTGCAGGCGCGCCAGTGGGCATTCCCGGCTCACTGGCTATATTGCGTCAGCAACATCATGTTCTCAGCCGCAAGCCGGTAACGATACTCCGGTCGGCCGGTGATACCGTAGTGATTGCTGGTGAAGAGCACGTTGATCTGCTCCAGCCAAATCAGGTATTTGCGGCATGAAACTCTGGAGATCTGCAGTGCCGCCGCCAGCTCATTGGTTGAAAAATCTCGCGCCTGATGAGCGATTATCCACCGGCACACCAGGCGAAGCGTTTGCGGCGTCAGCCCTTTCGGCAAGCGGCGGGGGCCGTCCTGTTGTTGAACCCCGCGGCGTAGCAGGGTGTCGATATCCGCCTGGGCGTAGCAGGATTTCGCTTGCTTCGCATCGCGTTTATTGCGCCAGGTTCGCAGGGCTTCCTCAAAGCGCGGAAACTGAAACGGTTTAATCAGGTAATCAACCACGCCATAGCGCAGCGCCGTCTGCACGGTGAGCGCATCGGCGGCGGACGTCATCATGATGACATCAATATTCCGCCCATCAGCGCGAAGCGCCGGCAGCAGGTCCAGGCCGCTCTCCTGTTGCATATAGACATCCAGCAGCAGCAGATCGATCGGCGCCAGATGGCTCAGCATCGCGTTGGCATCGGCGATCGTCGCCGCGACTCCGCAGCAGTGAAAATCAGCTACCTGGCTGATAAACAACCGGTTCAGTTCGGCCACCATAGGATCATCATCGACAATCAGCACATTGAACATGGGTGGTTCCCCCGAGTGGCGGGAAGCCAGCCGGCTTCCCGCGAGATGAGCGATCACAATGACGAACGTTTATACGCGGTGTAGCGCGCTCGCCAAAAGGTTTTATCGATATTCGCCGCCAGCTGCGCCTCGTCAATCTGCGGCGCTACGCCGTCGAGTTGAGCCGCGCGGGCGACCTCTGCGGCAATAGCCCGTGAGATCATCTCGATCTCTTCCACCGGCGGCAGTAAACCGCCGGTTTCGCGGGTCGCCAGAGGCGAGTGGGCGGCCAGCGTTTTACTGCAGGTGATAAGCATTGCTTCGGTGACGCACTCGGCTTTACTGGCAAGGATCCCCAGCCCCAGACCGGGGAAAATATAGGCGTTGTTGCACTGGGCAATGTCGTAGGTTTTGCCGTCATAGAAGACAGGGTCGAACGGGCTGCCGGTGGCGATGAGCGCGCTACCCCGGGTCCACTCCAGCAGATCCTTCGGCTGTGCCTCGGCTCGGGAGGTGGGGTTAGAGAGCGGCATAATAATCGGACGCGGGCAGTGCCGATGCATCTCTTTCACTATCTCTTCGCTAAACAGCCCCGGCTGGCCTGACACGCCGATCAGCACGGTAGGGTGGACGTTGCGTACGACATCCATCAGCGACAGCTGGGCCGCCTCGGTATCCCAGTGGGCAATACTGGCTCGGGGGGTGACCAGCTCGCGCTGAAAATTGAGCAGATTAGGCATCTCATCAGTCAGCAGACCAAAGCGGTCAACCATAAAGATGCGGCGACGTGCTTCCGTTTCTGAGAGTCCATCATCCACCATCAGCGCAATGATTTTTTCCGCAATGCCGCATCCGGCCGAACCGCCGCCAAGGAAAACCACCCGCTGGTCGCGGAGCGACGTCCCGGCGGCGGCAGCGGCGGCGATCAGGGTTCCCGAGGTCACGGCGGCGGTTCCCTGAATATCATCGTTAAAACAGCACAGCTGGTGTCGATAGCGGTTGAGCAGTCGCGTGGCATTCTTTTGGGCAAAATCTTCAAACTGGAGCAAGACAGTCGGCCAGCGCTGCTGAATGGCATGGACAAACATGTCCATAAACTCCAGGTACTGCTCATCGCTGATGCGCGGATGTCGCCAGCCCATATACAGCGGATCCTCCAGATGCTGCGGATTGTTGGTCCCGACATCTAACATAATGGGCAGCGTTGATGCCGGGTGAATGCCCCCGCAGGCGGTATATAACGAGAGTTTGCCAATGGGGATCCCCATACCGCCGATCCCCTGGTCGCCCAGCCCCAGAATACGCTCGCCATCGGTTACCACGATGACTTTGATATCGTTGCGGGAAAACCCCTGCAGCATCTCGTCAATATGGTGACGGTTGGGCCAGGAGATGAACAGGCCGCGTCCCCGGCGATATATTTCTGAAAAGTGTTCGCACGCTTCACCCACCGTCGGGGTATAAATAATGGGCAGCGTCTCTTTCATATGGCTGCGCAGCAGGTTATAGAATAACGTCTCGTTTGTGTCCTGAATATTTCTGAGATAAATATGGCGCGAAATGCTTTTTTTGAACTGACAAAACTGGCCCCATGCGCGCTCGGTTTGTTCCTCAATGGTTTCCACATTGTGCGGTAACAGTCCCTGAAGATTAAACGCTGTGCGTTCGCTTTCCGTAAACGCGAGGCCTTTATTTAATAACGGGTTTTCCAGCAGGACAGCACCGTTATAGGGGGTGTATAAGGTTTCTGTGGCTAACATTACGTGACTCCTGAATATCAAATTAAAACATTGCCTGATGTCTTGGTGTTTTATTTCTGTGATTACGAAATGAGATAAATCATGACGCCTTCGGTGACCACGCCGATGGCGGTGCCCAGCAAAATAGAAGATGAGGCGGGTTCAATATAGGTATCGCTGCGCAGGGCAAACATCCCCGCCGCGATAGCGGAAGGCGTGGCGCCAATGATAATAACCTGTTGCATCAGGGTATGACTGAGCCCAAAGGCCAGCCCGGCCAGCGCCATCATGGCCGGCTGGATCAGGTTTTTAATACTAATGTTGGTGCAGGTTTGAATATTGACCGTCGGACGTTCACCGTAAAACAGCAGCCCAAGGGCGAACAGTGACAGACCGCCGGCGATTTTACCCACCATTTCGACGGGCACGCTGAGCAGAGGCGGCAGCTGGATCCCGGCCAGGCTGAGCAGCACCCCGGAAATGGGGATCCAGACAATGGGATTTCGCACGGCGTTAAGCAGGTTTTGCAGGATCAACTGCCCGGCGTGGAGCTGGGGAGCCTCAGCGTCTCCGGGCTGGTCTCCCATGCGGATCAGGATGATGGTCAGAGGGATCATCAACACGCTGGTCACCAGGTTTCCGATAAGCACCCCGAGAAAGCCCTCCGGACCTATCAGCACCGCCAGCACGGGGGCGCCAAAGTAGGCCATATCGGGGAAGGCGCAAACCAGCGACTGAATCGCGCTGGTTTTAATATCATGACGAAAAACGTAGCGCGAGATCAGTAGCGTAAGAAAATACGACCCCATCAGACCAATAACCAGCACCGCCATAAAGGTGAAGTTTTTTATTTTATCCGGGCTGGTATGTAATGCGCCGATAAAAAGATGAAAAGGAAGTGCAAAGCGGATAACCACCGTGGCAAGAACGGAGGCGTCCTCACGGCGGGTATAGCCGAGTTTGCCGCTAAGCCATCCGAGCAGCATGATAAATACCAACGGGAAAAGAGATTGCAAGAGCAGTGAAGGCATAAAATGTCCTGACATATATTATCGGATTGTTGTGCTGCCAATCTAACGATCCCCTAATATTTAAAAGGTGATAGCCATCACAGTCATCTGGCTTTAAATAATTTCGCCTTGGCTACTTTACTTACAAATAGAGAAAAGAGGATTAAATCATAGCGTTGTATTAACAGAGTTCATTATTTTAGCTGGCGATAACTTTAGCTTCGCGATAATAAATTAAATTACTTAAAATAAACTTTATGGCTCAGTCACAAAGCCGGCAGCGTGAATACGGTTGTCGTTTTTAGTTTTAAAGTCCTGTGCTACCGTTTCGGTGTATTTAGTTGATACGGCGTTTAGTGCTTTTTAGTTCATAGTGCTGCGAGATTTTAATATTGCATCCTGACCCTACGTGACCTCCTTATTATTCAGGTAAAAATATGAAAAATAATTCACTCAACCACCCGATAGATAAAACGTTGCCGAACGGGCAAGCGACTCGACTTTTCGCCAATATCGAAGTCGGCGCCGTGCCGTTAACGCTGTTTATAGGTATCGCCGCGATAGTGGCGCTCTCCGCTGGCGCGGGGTTGTTGCCAAAAAACATGATTGGCGGACTGGCGGTCATCATGACCCTCGGGTTCGCACTGGCGAAAATTGGCCGCATGGTGCCGGTGTTAAAAGATATTGGCGGTCCGGCGATTTTGTGTCTGATGACGCCCTCAGTGCTGGTCTACTTTGGCGTATTTGAAGCGCATACGCTCGATACCGTGCATTTGCTGATGAAGGAGGCCAATCTCCTCTATTTCGTCATCGCCTGCCTGGTGGTCGGCAGTATCCTTGGCATGAACCGCACGATTCTGATCCAGGGGATGGTGCGCATGTTTGTCCCGTTGGTGGTCGGAACCGGCGCGGCAATCATAACCGGCCTGCTGGTGGGCAGCTTATTCGGCTACAGTATGTATCACACCTTCTTCTTTATCATTGTGCCGATTATCGGCGGCGGCATCGGCGAAGGGATCCTGCCGTTGTCGCTGGCTTATTCGGCGATCCTCGGACAGGCGCCAGATGTCTACGTGGCCCAACTGGCGCCGGCGGCGGTGGTGGGTAACATCTTCGCCATTATCTGCGCCGGCTTTCTGGCCCGCATGGGCGCCCGTCGCCCGGCGCTGTCCGGCAACGGGATGCTGATCCGCAGCCATGAAGATAATAGCGTCTTTGCGCAGAATCAGAGTACGCAGCCCACTGATTTTCAGCTCATGGGCGCCGGGTTGCTGATGATTTGCGCCTTTTTCATCATCGGCGGTCTGCTGGAGAAGGTGGTGCATATTCCGGGGCCGGTTCTGATGATTCTGGCGGCGGTATTCTGCAAATATACAAAAGTTATCCCGGCGGCGATGGAGCTGGGGGCGCACAGTTGCTACAAGTTCGTCTCCGCCGCGCTGGTGTGGCCGCTGATGATCGGCCTGGGCATGCTGTATGTACCGCTGGAGAGCGTGGTCTCGGTCTTCTCCGTTGGCTACGTCGTGGTGTGCGGCTCCATTGTCATTGCCATGGCGCTGAGCGGGTTCTTTATCGCTTCACGTCTTAATATGTATCCTGTGGAAGCCGCCATCGTTACCAGCTGCCACAGCGGGCTGGGCGGAACGGGGGATGTCGCCATTCTCTCGGCCTCAAACCGCATGGGATTGATGCCGTTTGCACAGATTGCGACGCGTATCGGTGGGGCGTCGACGGTGATCGCTGCGACGCTATTGCTGAGCTGGATGGTGTAGCCTGCCGGGCGTTGGGCAAAAAAATACCTGCCAGCCGTAGCGCTGGCAGGTAGAGACCGAGGCTTACTCGACGGTGAGGATACGCGTGGTATTGGTGCTGCCGATGGTGCTCATCACGTCACCCTGGGTAACGACCACCAGATCGCCGGAGACCAGGTAGCCTTTGTCCCGCAGCAGATTGACGGCATCGTGCGCAGCGGCCACCCCGTCATTCTGGCTGTCGAAGAACACCGGCGTCACCCCGCGGTAGAGGGCGGTCAGGTTCAGGGTGCGCTCGTGGCGGGACAGGGCGAAAATCGGCAGACCGGAGCTGATGCGCGAGGTCATCAGCGCGGTACGGCCCGATTCGGTCATGGTGATGATGGCCGTGATGCCTTTCAGGTGGTTGGCGGCATACATCGCCGACATGGCAATCGCTTCTTCCACGTTGTCGAACTGGACGTCCAGACGGTGTTTGGAGACGTTGAGGCTCGGGATTTTTTCGGCGCCCAGACAGACGCGCGCCATCGCGGCCACGGTTTCCGACGGGTACTGACCGGCAGCGGTTTCCGCGGAGAGCATCACCGCATCGGTACCATCCAGCACGGCGTTGGCCACGTCCATGACTTCCGCACGGGTCGGCATCGGGTTGGTGATCATCGACTCCATCATCTGGGTGGCGGTGATGACGGAACGGTTCAGCTGACGCGCACGACGAATCAGCGCTTTCTGGATGCCCACCAGCTCCGGATCGCCGATTTCGACGCCGAGGTCACCGCGGGCAACCATCACCACATCGGAGGCGAGGATCACGTCGTCCATGGCGTCCTGGTCGCAGACGGCTTCCGCACGCTCGACTTTGGCGACGATTTTCGCATCGCAACCGGCATCGCGCGCCAGGCGACGGGCGTAGTTCAGGTCTTCGCCGCAGCGCGGGAAGGAGACGGCGAGATAATCGACGCCAATTTTAGCGGCGGTGACGATATCGGCCTTGTCTTTGTCAGTCAGCGCTTCGGCAGACAGGCCGCCGCCCAGCTTGTTAATCCCTTTGTTGTTGGACAACGGGCCGCCGACGGTCACTTCGGTGAAGACTTTCATCCCCTGAACTTCGAGGACTTTCAGCTGCACGCGACCATCGTCGAGCAGCAGGATATCGCCGGGCACGACGTCCGCCGGCAGGCCTTTATAGTCGATTCCGACTTTCTCTTTGTCACCTTCGCCCTTGCCGAGGTTGGCGTCGAGCAGGAATTTGTCGCCGACGTTGAGGAAAATTTTGCCTTCTTTAAAGGTCGATACGCGAATTTTTGGTCCCTGGAGGTCGCCGAGGATGGCTACGTGACGGCCCAGTTTTGCCGCAATCTCACGCACTTTATCGGCACGGAGCTGATGATCTTCCGGGGTGCCGTGAGAGAAGTTCATACGCACTACGTTTGCGCCCGCGGCGATAACTTTTTCCAGGTTGTTATCGCGGTCAGTTGCCGGGCCTAAGGTAGTAACGATTTTGGTTCTGCGAAGCCTTCTGGACATGTAATACTCCGTTGACTGATACAACTTTGGTGTTGCGTGAACATGGATTCGGTAGCGCCAGCCTGCAACGTCGCACAGCCGGATCGTTATCGAAGGTGTAATGGGGTACTGCTTGTTATCAACTTTTATTGATTATCACTGGGTACGAACGGTTCTTTATCAAAACGCGATTCCTTCAGCGCTTCCTTGACCCTCTTCAAGTTATCTCTGAATTTTGCTCCCCGGCGCAGGGTAAAGCCAGTCGCCAGCACGTCAATGACGGTCAACTGGGCCAGACGCGAGACCATTGGCATATAGATGTCGGTATCTTCCGGCACATCCAGGGTAATGGCCAGCGTGGCTTCCCGGGCCAGCGGCGAGCCGGGGGAGGTGAGGGCGATCACCATGGCATCGTTTTCACGGGCCAGCTGCGCCAGCTCCACCAGGCTCTTGGTCCTTCCGGTATGCGAGATAATCACCACCACATCATCGTCATCGCAATTCATACAGCTCATGCGTTGCAGGACAATGTCGTCGGAATAGATGACCGGCACGTTAAAGCGGAAAAATTTGTTCATCGCGTCATGAGCGACCGCCGCCGAAGAGCCCAGGCCGAAAAAGGCGATTTTTTTGGCCTGAGTCAGGAGATCCACCGCGCGATTCACTGCCGACATGTCGAGAGAATGATGGACCTGATCTAAACTCGCCATGGCCGATTCAAATATTTTTCCCGTGTATGACTCAACGCTGTCGTCTTCATCAACATTGCGGTTAACATAGAGTGTGCCGTGCGCAAGGCTCTGGGCGAGATGCAGTTTGAAATCAGGAAAGCCACGGGTTTCGAGACTGCGGCAAAAGCGATTGACGGTCGGTTCGCTCACCCCGGCCTCAAGGGCGAGGGCGGCGATGCTCGAATGAATAGCCTGCGCGGGGGTGGCAAGGATCACTTCCGCCACTTTGCGTTCAGATTTGCTAAGGTGTTCCAGTCGGGACTGGATTTTTTCCAGCATGTTCATTAGTAACAGGGCGCTCATCAATGGAAACGATTTCATTAATGGGTGAAATCATCGGGCGTTTTAGCAAGAATATACCCCTCCGCAAGCGCAAGCGGTGAGGAATGACGGGAAAAAATGTTGTTTTTTTTCATTACATGATCAGAGTCGTATTTTACTGACCTGAAACAGGTACAAACAACGAACAATATCAGCCAGATGCCCAAATCATCGCCGAATGTTTTCACCCTGTGCGGTTTTCCCGCCGCAAACGGAGGGGAAGGCTTTCGGGAAATACGTAAACACAGTACAGTGCAGTGTAAGAAAATTACAAATATAGCCTGGCAAAAGCACCAGACTATCAACTGAGGAGAATGACATGGCGGTAACGCAAACGGCCCAGGCATGCGACCTGGTCATTTTCGGCGCGAAGGGCGACCTGGCGCGGCGTAAATTGTTGCCTTCCCTGTATCAGCTTGAAAAGGCGGGCCAGATCCACGCCGACACCCGGATCATTGGCGTCGGCCGTGCCGACTGGGATAAAGCGGCTTACACCAAAGTGGTGCGCGAAGCGCTGGAAACCTTCATGAAGGAAAAAATTGATGAAGGTTTGTGGGATTCCCTGAGCGGACGCCTGGAGTTCTGTAATCTTGACGTCAATGACACCAGCGGCTTCACCCGCCTGGGCGACATGCTGGACCAAAAGAATCGCGTCACCATCAACTATTTCGCCATGCCGCCGAGCACCTTTGGCGCCATCTGTAAAGGTCTGGGCGAAGCGAAGCTCAATGCCAAGCCTGCGCGCGTGGTCATGGAAAAACCGCTGGGCACCTCGCTGGAAACCTCGCGGGAAATCAATGATCAGGTCGGCGAGTTTTTTGAAGAGTGCCAGGTCTACCGTATCGACCACTACCTCGGAAAAGAGACGGTGCTCAACCTGCTGGCGCTGCGCTTTGCCAACTCCCTGTTCGTCAATAACTGGGACTGCCGTACCATCGATCATGTGGAAATCACCGTCGCGGAAGAGGTAGGCATTGAAGGGCGCTGGGGGTACTTCGACCAGGCCGGACAGATGCGCGACATGATCCAGAACCACCTGCTGCAGATCCTGTGCATGATTGCCATGTCGCCGCCGTCCGATCTCAGCGCCGACAGCATCCGTGATGAAAAGGTTAAAGTGCTGAAATCCCTGCGCCGTATTGACCGCTCCAATGTGCGCGAGAAAACCGTTCGCGGCCAGTACACCGCCGGCTTTGCCCAGGGCAAAAAAGTGCCTGGCTACCTCGAAGAAGAGGGGGCGAACAAAACCAGCAACACCGAAACCTTCGTGGCGATCCGCGTTGATATCGATAACTGGCGCTGGGCTGGCGTACCGTTCTATCTGCGCACCGGCAAACGTCTGCCGACCAAATGTTCCGAAGTGGTGGTTTATTTCAAAACGCCGGAGCTGAACCTGTTTAAAGAGACCTGGCAGGAGCTGCCGCAGAACAAGCTGACCATTCGTCTGCAGCCGGACGAAGGGGTGGATATCCAGGTCCTGAACAAAGTGCCGGGCCTCGACCACAAGCATAACCTGCAGATCACCAAGCTGGATCTGAGCTACTCCGAAACCTTCAACCAGACGCATCTGGCCGATGCCTATGAACGTCTGCTGCTGGAGACCATGCGCGGTATCCAGGCGCTGTTCGTCCGCCGTGATGAAGTGGAAGAGGCGTGGAAGTGGGTGGACTCCATCACCGAAGCCTGGGCGGCCGACCGCGATGCGCCGAAACCGTATCAGGCCGGGACCTGGGGACCCGTGGCCTCGGTGGCCATGATCACCCGCGATGGCCGCTCGTGGAACGAGTTCGAGTAAGCTCGCGGTCTCATCCGTCAGGGTTATTTTACCGGTAACATGATCTGACGCAGAAAGTCGCACGCTTTTTAATCTTTTAAGCCCCGTGAGGATTCACCCACGGGGCTTTTTTTATTACACTGCCTGCAGACATTTTGCCCCTGAGCGCTGGTGTTGGTGGCTTCGGGCACCAAAACACGTCATCTCGCAGCGGCCGGACAGATAAAATTTTGAGGAGCCTTTATGAATTCGACAATGTTACGGGTAACAAATCGCATTATCGAACGGTCGCGTGATACCCGCGCGGCTTACCTCGCAAGGATTAACCAGGCCAAAACCGACACCGTGCATCGTGCGCAACTGGCCTGCGGCAATCTGGCTCACGGTTTCGCGGCCTGTCAGGCCGACGACAAAGCCTCCCTGAAAAGCATGTTGCGCAACAACATCGCCATCATCACCTCCTATAACGATATGTTGTCCGCCCATCAGCCCTACGAACACTACCCGGATATCATTCGCAAAGCGCTGCACAGCGCCAATGCGGTCGGCCAGGTGGCCGGCGGCGTGCCGGCGATGTGCGACGGCGTGACCCAGGGACAGGACGGCATGGAGCTCTCTCTCCTGAGTCGCGAAGTGATCGCCATGTCCGCGGCCATCGGCCTGTCGCATAACATGTTCGATGGCGCGCTGTATCTCGGCGTGTGCGATAAAATTGTGCCCGGACTGACCATGGCGGCGCTCTCATTCGGCCACCTGCCGTCGGTCTTTATTCCCTCCGGTCCGATGGCCAGCGGCCTGCCTAATAAAGAGAAGGTTCGCATTCGCCAGCTGTACGCAGAGGGCAAAGTTGACCGCATGGCGCTGCTGGAGTCCGAAGCCGCTTCTTACCACGCTCCGGGGACCTGTACGTTCTACGGTACGGCAAACACCAACCAGATGGTGGTGGAGTTTATGGGCATGCAGCTGCCGGGATCGTCCTTCGTCCATCCGGATGCCCCGCTGCGGGAAGCGCTGACCGCCGCCGCCGCGCGCCAGGTCACCCGCATGACCGGCAATGGCAACGAGTGGATGCCGTTGGGCAAAATGTTTGACGAAAAAGTGGTGGTCAACGGCATTGTGGCGCTGCTGGCGACCGGCGGTTCCACCAACCACACCATGCACCTGGTGGCGATGGCCCGCGCGGCGGGCATCATCATTAACTGGGATGATTTCTCCGACCTGTCAGACGTGGTGCCGCTGCTGGCGCGCCTCTACCCCAACGGCCCGGCGGATATCAACCATTTCCAGGCGGCGGGCGGCGTTCCGGTTCTGGTGCGCGAGCTGCTGAAAGGCGGCCTGCTGCATGAGGACGTTCACACCGTCGCCGGCTTCGGCCTGTCGCGCTACACCCTCGAGCCGTGGCTCAACAACGGCGAGCTGGACTGGCGGGAAGGCGCGACGGCGCCGCTTGACGATCAGGTCATCTCGACTTTCGAGAAACCGTTCTCCCGTCACGGCGGCACCAAGGTGCTGAGCGGTAACCTCGGCCGTGCGGTCATGAAAACCTCGGCAGTCCCGGTAGAGAACCAGGTGATTGAAGCGCCGGCGGTGGTGTTCGAGAGCCAGCACGACGTGTTGCCGGCCTTTGAAGCGGGTCTGCTGGACAAAGACTGCGTGGTGGTGGTCCGTCATCAGGGGCCAAAAGCGAACGGGATGCCAGAATTACATAAACTTATGCCGCCACTTGGTGTATTATTGGACCGCCGTTTCAAAATAGCGCTGGTGACCGATGGCCGACTCTCTGGCGCCTCCGGTAAAGTCCCGTCAGCCATCCATGTCACGCCTGAAGCCTATGATGGTGGGTTGCTGGCGAAAGTGCGCGATGGCGATCTTATTCGCGTGAACGGGCAGACGGGGGAACTGACGCTGCTGGTGGACGATGCCGAACTGGCGGCGCGTCAGCCGCATATCCCTGACCTCAGCGCGTCGCGCGTAGGAACCGGTCGGGAGATGTTTGGGGCGCTGCGTGAGAAGCTCTCTGGCGCGGAGCAGGGCGCAACCTGCATCACTTTTTAAGACGATTTAATTTCTAGATCTGGCGAGAGAAAATCCTGATGAAAAACTGGAAAACAACAGCAGAAGCAATCCTCACCTCCGGTCCGGTTGTCCCGGTTATTGTAGTGAAAAAGCTGGAACACGCGGTACCGATGGCGAAAGCGCTGGTCGCGGGCGGCGTGCGCGTCCTGGAAGTGACTCTGCGCACCGAGTGCGCCCTGGAGGCGATCCGCGCGATTGCTAAAGAAGTGCCGGACGCGATTGTCGGCGCGGGCACCGTCACCAACGTCGAGCAGCTGAAAGCGGTAACAGAAGCCGGCGCGCAGTTCGCTATCAGCCCGGGGCTGACCGAATCTCTGCTGAAAGCGGCGACCGAAGACGGCACTATTCCGCTGATCCCGGGGATCAGCACCGTCTCCGAGCTGATGCTGGGCATGCAGTACGGTCTGAAAGAGTTTAAATTTTTCCCGGCGGAAGCCAACGGCGGCGTGAAAGCGCTGCAGGCGATTGCTGGTCCGTTCGGTCACATTCGTTTCTGCCCGACCGGCGGTATCTCACCGGCCAACTACCGTGATTACCTGGCGCTGAACAGCGTGCTGTGTATCGGTGGTTCCTGGCTGGTGCCGGCCGACGCCCTGGAAGCTGGCGACTACGATCGCATCACCACCCTGGCGCGTGAAGCGGTGGAAGGCGCGAAGTAAACCGCGCCTCAAGGTCAACAACCCGGTCAGCGGCAACGCGACCGGGTTTTTTTATTATTTATCCTTCGACGATAACCGCCGCGGCGGCGGTTTTAGCCCGCGCCACGGCCTCTTCCACTGAATCGGCGACGGCGAGGGTCACCCCCAGACGACGGGTGCCGTCAATCTCCGGTTTGCCGAACAGACGCAGCTGCAGGCCAGCTCCGACGGCCGACTGCAGCTGGCCGAAGCTGACGTTCTGGCTGGTCAGCTGCGGAAGGATCACCGCGGAAGCGGCTGGGCCATACTGGCGGATGGCGCCGACGGGCAGCCCAAGAAAGGCGCGAACGTGCAGGGCGAATTCCGAGAGATCCTGCGAAATAAGCGTCACCATTCCGGTGTCGTGCGGGCGCGGGGAGACTTCGCTGAAGATCACCTCGTCGCCGCAAACGAACAGCTCCACGCCGAACAGGCCATGCCCCCCCAGCGCCAGCACCACCTTACGGGCGATATCCTGAGCGCGCTCAAGGGCCAGGTCGCTCATCTGCTGCGGCTGCCAGGATTCACGATAATCGCCATCTTCCTGACGATGGCCGACCGGGGCGCAGAAATGCACGCCATCGACGGCGCTGACGGTGAGCAGGGTGATTTCAAAGTCGAAATTCACCACCCCTTCGACGATCACCCGCCCGGCGCCGGCGCGGCCGCCCTGCTGGGCGTAGCGCCAGGCTTCGCTGAGCTGGTCAGCCGAGCGGATAAAGCTCTGTCCTTTACCGGAGGAGCTCATCACCGGTTTGACGATGCACGGCAAGCCGATCTCCGCGACCGCTGCGCGGAAGGCGTCTTCACTGTCGGCGAAACGGTAGCTGGAGGTGGGGAGCTGCAGCTCTTCTGCCGCCAGACGGCGAATGCTTTCGCGGTTCATGGTGAGCTTCGCTGCCCGCGCCGTGGGGACCACTTTCTGCCCGGCCTGCTCCAGTTCGACCAGGGTATCGGTGGCGATAGCTTCGATCTCCGGCACGATGTAATCAGGTTTTTCCTGTTCGATCAGCGCGCGCAGGCTCTCGCCGTGCAGCATATTGATGACGTGGGCGCGGTGGGCGACCTGCATCGCCGGGGCATCGGGGTAGCGGTCGACGGCGATAGTTTCAATGCCCAGACGCTGACATTCAATGGCGACTTCTTTACCCAGCTCGCCGGAGCCTAACAGCATAACTTTGGTGGCTGCTGGGCGCAGCGCGGTGCCTAATACAGTCATAACTCTCTTCCGCAGTAAAAAAAGATGCGGTCGATTATAAACGAAAACGTTTGCGTCTGTCTTTACGCGCGTGAGTTGAGTCCGGAAGGGAAATTTGTTATACTGTATAAAAACACAGTATCGAGAGGCTGCAGCATGGCGGTTGAAATTAAATATGTGGTGATCCGCGAAGGTGAGGAAAAAATGTCTTTTGCCAGCAAAAAAGAGGCCGACGCTTACGACAAAATGCTCGATCTGGCAGAGGTGCTGAATGACTGGCTGGTAGCATCGCCGCTGGAAATGGACGATGCCCAGCGCGATACCATGGCGATGTGGCTGGCGGAGCGTAAAGAGGCGCTGCAGCATATCCTGCGCGCCGGCAAACTGCCGGAGCAGGATGCGACTGCGCACGATGCGCCCGCGCCGTCAACGGACGCAGAGGCTACCCCGGCGGAAGATGCCGCCGCGCCGGCTGCCAAAACGCGGAAAGCCAAAGCGGCCTGATGGCTGGCGGTCAGCCACTGGCGGGCTGGTTGGTCGGTTGGTCGGTTGGTCGGTTGGTCGGTTGGTCGGTTGGTCGGTTGGTCGGTTGGTCGGTTGGTCGGTTGGTCGGTCGGTCGGTTGGTCGGTTGGTCGGTTGGTCGGTTGGTCGGTTGGTCGGCTGGTCGGCTGGTCGGTTGGTCGGCTGAACCCGGTACCGCCGCCGCGCGCACCTTTGCGCATCTTTAGCCATATCTAACATTTCCTGACATCGCGTCGTTTAGGCTGATAACAGTGTTTGTCACCTGAGAGGAAAACCATGGCTAACTGGCTAAATCAACTGCAGTCGCTGCTCGGACAGCAGGGCGCGTCGCCGTCCGGCGAATCGTCAAAAGGGAGCGCCCTGCTGCCCGGCGCCATCGGCGGGCTGGCAGGGCTGTTGGTGGCCAGCAAATCGTCACGTAAGCTGCTGGCGAAATATGGCACCAGCGCGCTGCTGGCTGGCGGTGGGGCAGTAGCGGGTACTGTGTTGTGGAACAAGTATCAGCAGAAAATGCGCGCTCAGAACACGCCCGCCCCGACACCAGAGACGGCTGCGGCGCCGGCGGATGTCGATCCGCGCAGCGTGCGGCTGATCACCGCCCTGGTGTTTGCCGCCAAAAGCGATGGGCATATCGACGATCACGAGCGGGCGAGGATTGAAGCCCAGCTTCGGGAGGCCAATATTGACGTTCAGGCCCGGGTGCTGATTGACCAGGCGCTGGCTCAGCCGCTGGATCCGCAGCGTCTCGCCGAGGGCATCGTTGACCCGCAGGAGGCGCTGGAGATCTACTACGTCAGCTGCGCAGTGATCGATATCGACCACTTTATGGAGCGCAGTTATCTCAACGCCCTGGGTGAGGCCCTGGCGTTGCCAAAAGATGTCCGGGCCGACATCGAACAGGATATCCAGTCACAAAAACAGGCGCTAAGCGTTTAAATTATCACGTTTCGCTTGCATCGCCCGCGTCTTTTGCCACCCTTATAGACACGTCATCATTCAGGCGCCACCCTGCGGCCTGAATGCTCTTGTGTCACGAAAAAGCAGCAGAAGAATAACATGCCACCTAAAGCCAAACGGATCCCTCACGCCATGACCTTGCATGGCGATACACGCATCGATAACTATTACTGGCTGCGCGACGATGAACGCGCGCGGCCTGATGTGCTGGAATATCTGCACGCGGAAAACGCTTACGGCAAGCAAGTGATGGATTCGCAGCTCAGCCTGCAGGAGCGTCTGCTGAAAGAGATTATCGACCGCATTCCGCAGCGGGAAGTCTCGGCCCCCTACAGCAAAAACGGCTTTCGCTATCGTCAGGTGTACGAGCCGGGCTGCGAATACGCTATCTACCAGCGCCAGTCGGTGCTGAAAGAGGAGTGGGACGAGTGGGAGATCCTGCTTGATGCCAACCAGCGGGCGGCGAAAAGCGAGTTTTACACCCTGGGCGGGCTGGGCATTGCGCCCAACAACCAGCTGATGGCGGTGGCGGAAGATTATCTCTCCCGCCGCCAGTACGGCCTGCGCTTTTGCGATCTCAGCAACGGCGAGTGGTATCCGGAGACCCTGGAAAATGTCACCTCCGGCTTTGCCTGGAGCAACGATTCACGCTTTGTGTGGTATGTGCGTAAACATCCCACCACGCTGCTTCCTTATCAGGTCTGGCGCCACACCGTCGGGACGCCGGCGCAGAGCGACGCGCTGGTCTATGAGGAAAAAGATGAGACCTTCTACGTCAGCGTGCATAAAACCACATCCCAGCAGTTCGTGGTGATCTATCTCTCCAGCGCCACCACCAGCGAAGTGCTGCTGCTCAACGCCGAATTGCCAGACGCCGAGCCGGTCTGCTTCCTGCCGCGGCGTAAAGATCATGAATATAGCCTCGATCACTATCAGCACGCTTTTTATCTGCGATCCAACCGGGAGGGGAAGAATTTTGGCCTCTACCGTACCGTGCTGCGCGATGAAGGGCAGTGGACCACGCTGATCCCGCCGCGTCACGACGTGATGCTCGAAGGATTTACCCTGTTTACCGACTGGCTGGTCGTCGAGGAGCGTCAGCGCGGCCTGACCAGTTTGCGGCAGATTAACCGCAGGACCCGGGAGGTGGTAGGGATTGCCTTCGACGATCCGGCCTATGTCACCTGGCTTGCCTATAACCCGGAGCCTGAAACGTCGCGCCTGCGCTACGGCTACTCCTCGATGACCACGCCCGACACCCTGTTTGAGCTGGATATGGATACCGGCGAACGACGGGTGATCAAGCAGCAGGAGGTGAAGGGGCTGGACACCCGCTGCTATCAGAGCGAGCACCTGTGGGTAACCGCCCGCGATGGCGTCGAAGTCCCGGTCTCTCTGGTCTACCATCGCGACCATTTTCGTAAAGGGAGCAATCCGCTGCTGGTCTATGGCTATGGCTCGTATGGCGACAGTATCGATGCCGATTTCAGCGCCAGCCGGCTGAGCCTGCTCAACCGGGGCTTTGTCTACGCTATCGCCCACGTCCGCGGCGGCGGGGAGCTGGGCCAGCAGTGGTATGAGGATGGAAAATTCCTGTGTAAGAAAAATACCTTCAACGACTATCTGGACGTCTGCGATGCGCTGTTGGCCCAGGGGTACGGCGACCCGCGGCTCTGCTATGGCATGGGCGGCAGCGCCGGCGGAATGCTGATGGGAGTGGCCGTTAACGAGCGTCCAGAGCTGTTCCACGGCGTAATAGCTCAGGTGCCGTTCGTCGACGTGGTGACCACCATGCTGGATGAGACCATTCCGCTGACGACCGGCGAATTTGAAGAGTGGGGGAACCCGCAGGATGAAACCTATTACCACTACATGAAAAGCTACAGCCCCTACGACGGCGTGAAGGCGCAGGCGTATCCGCATATGCTGGTGACCACCGGGCTGCACGATTCCCAGGTGCAATACTGGGAGCCGGCGAAGTGGGTGGCGAAACTGCGTGAATTGAAAACCGACGATAACCTGCTGCTGCTCTGCACCGATATGGACTCCGGCCATGGCGGAAAATCCGGGCGCTTTAAAAGCTATGAGGGGGTGGCGCTGGAGTACGCCTTTTTCATCGCCCTGGCGCAGGGGACACTGCCGGGGAAAGCGGCAGTGTAGGGGCTATTCCCCGAGATAATGCTTGAGCGTGAGGCGCAGCTCGGGGCTCATGCGGTCGAGATTGTTGAATAACCAGCGCAGATAGCCTGGATCGTTTTCAGCAATCTCGGCGACGGCTTTACCGCGGTATTTGCCGAAGGTGAAGGTGGTGAGCAGCGCCGGCCGACCGGTGATATCGGCCATTTCGTCAGGCGTCCAGCCGGAAACGTTGATGATATCCAGCAGCAGCGCAGCGGTGATATAGCAGTCATACAGCGCCCGGTGGTGATGCAGCCCCGGCGGCGTGGCCACGTTCAGCTTACGTGATTTATAGAGCCCCATATTGCTGTATTTGATCCCCGGCCACAGCCGGCGGGCCAGCTTCATGGTACAGATCCACTCGCCATGCATCTCCGGTAACACCCGACGATCGAAGCTGGCGTTATGCGCGACATACCACGGGCTGCCATGATAGTGCGGAATAATCTCCTCAATCCACGGCTTATCGGCGACCATCTCTTCGGTAATCCGGTGGATAGCCATCGCCTGCGGGCTGATGGGGCGGTCAGGACGCACCAGATGACTCATGGGATTGGTGATCTGCCCGTCGACAATGTCGACCGAGGCGACTTCAACGATGCCCCCCTGCAGTCCACAGGTTTCGGTATCAATGACGCGCAGCATGGCTCGCTCCAGAGCAAAACAATAAGCGTAAAGCAATTGGCCAGGCTTGCCAACCGACGGCGAGGGGGGAAGTAGGCATTATTTCTGTTTCGGCTCCCAGGGCAGGCGGGACAGCGAGACGGAGGCCAGCCGATGGGCGATCAGTCGTTCGCGGAACCAGTCGCGCAGATGGGCGGGCTGTTCACGCTCGACCAAATCAGCGACCACCGGCATATTATACCGCTCTTTAAAGGCGACGCCGGCGGCGGCGAGATCGACGTTGACTTTATCCATCTCATCTTGCGAAATTTTGGCCAGATTTCTTTCCATCATACACTCCACTCTGCTTGTAAACCCGGTCAGGGCCTGACGCCCGGCTCGACTCTGCCATTATACAGGGTTATTCTCTGTGCTACAGACATAACAAAAGGGAATGACGAATATGCGACTTCTTGCTGGACGCGCGATGCGCCTCTCCGTTGCGTTTGCCGGGCTATTAACCGCGACGGGCGCGCTCGCCCACGCTCACCTGCAGCAGCAGATCCCCGCCGCCGGTGCGCAGCTGGCGGCTTCTCCGCAGACGCTGACGCTCAGTTTCTCCGAAAGCATTGAACCCGCGTTCAGCGGGGTGTCCGTCACCGGTCCGCAGCAGCATGCGGTGGCCACCGGCAAACTGACCCGCAGCGCCGACAATCCCACCCAGGTCACCGTGCCTGTGGCGGAAACCTTGCGGCCGGGAGAATACACTGTGGCATGGCATGTAGTTTCAGTGGATGGCCATAAAACCAAAGGGCAATACACCTTTAGCGTGAAGTAAGCGATGCTGACCGGGCTCTATATTACCCTGCGTTTTGGGCATTTTATCGCCCTGATGCTGGCTTTTGGCTGCGTGCTGTATGGCACCTGGTGGGCGCCGGTGCCGCTGCGACGCGTACTGATGCTGCGCTTCTATCCGCTGTTGCGCCCGCTGCTGCTGATCGGCGCGCTCTCTACCCTGGCGCTGTATCTGCTGCAGGGGGGGATGATGGGCGAGGGCTGGGCGGATGTCTGGCAACCCGCCGTCTGGCAGGCGGTGGCGGGTACCCGCTTCGGCGGGGTGTGGATCTGGCAGATCCTGCTGGCGTGGATCGCTCTCGCCGTGGTGTGGATCCGTCCCCGCCACGGCGCTCGCCAGCTGGTGGCCCTGCTGGCGGCCCAGCTGCTGCTTTCCGCTGGGGTAGGGCATGCCGCCATGCATGATGGTTTACTCGGCGCCCTGCAGCGGACTAATCATGCTGTCCACCTCTTCTGCGTTGCCAGCTGGTTCGGCGGCCTGTTGCCCTTTATCTATTGCCTGCGCCTGGCGCAGGGGCGCTGGCGGCAGGCCGCGGTCTATACCATGGCGCGCTTTTCACGCTACGGGCATCTGGCCGTCGCCGGCACCCTTGCCAGCGGGGCGATCAATGCGCTGTTGATCCAGGGAGGGATGATTGGCGCATCGCCCTGGGGACGTCTGCTGTTGATCAAATGTGCGCTGGTGGCCGGGATGGTGGTAATTGCGTTAGTGAACAGGTATGTTCTGGTACCGCGCATGTCGGCAAGCGGTTCGCGGGCGGAAAGCCTGATCCTGCGAACCACGCAGGCCGAGATAGGGCTGGGCGCGCTGGCGCTGCTGGCCGTCAGCCTGTTTGCCACCTGGGAACCTTATTGAATTAACTGGCAAAATCATGAAAAAAATTGTTCTGACCATGTTGTTACTGGCAAGCTCCGGCGCTGCTCTGGCGGCGCCGCAAATTATCACCGTGAGCCGCTTTGAGGTAGGAAAGGAGAGCTGGGCGTTCAACCGTGAAGAGGTGATGTTGACCTGTCGTCCGGGCAATGCCCTCTACGCTATCAACCCGAGCACCCTGGTCCAGTATCCGCTCAATGAGGTGGCTGAGCAGCAGGTCAAAGCCGGCAAAACCACCGCCCAGCCGATCTCGGTGATCCAGATCGAGGATCCGCAGCACCCGGGGCAAAAAATGAGCCTCGCGCCGTTTATCGAGCGCGCGCAGAAGCTCTGCTAGATTTTCGCGCTATCTCGCTGTAATGACATAAAAAAAACCGCCCTTGCCGGACAACGGCAGTGGCGGTTTTTTCGCTAACAGCGCCCTCTTTTCCAGGAATTATTCGGCCACATTGGTCGCAGACTGGAAAAGCTGACGCGTTAAACTATTCTTATAGTGCAAGGCGACTTAGCCTGCATTAATGCCAACTTTTAGCGCACGGCTCTCTCCCAAGAGCCATTTCCCTGGACCGAATACAGGAATCGTATTCGGTCTCTTTTTATATGTAAGTAAATTCAATCACTTACATTATCTCTCTCGAAATTCATCGAAATTTCCTCGAATTTCTGTATTCGGTCTTTTTCTGTTATATCACATCAAAAACACACATAACATTTTTTTTACAAGCAGATTTTAAATCATGACGTACTCTTTCTGCCGTTTGTTCAGGTACATCTCGGTCATCTTCTCCGATTTATGCCCAAACAATTTTTGAGCAAATTCCTTACCATATGCTGCTTCATAAAGTCGCCCGGAGAGACTGCGTATCTCATGAAACGTTGGCGGATTATCGCTACAGCTTAGCCCGCTAAGTTTGCGCGCAGTCACGAATTTTTTCGTTAATCCGTCAGGATGAATTTTACCATCTGGACTATTTTTTCTGATCCCTGCACAGATCAGAAAATCTGACCGGCTATCGCTGGCCATCTGGTGTGGATTATCCGCAGCAGCCGCTGCCGCTCGGTAGTGCCGCACCGTCAATGAGCGAAGCATGAACAGGCTGGTCACCTTTGGCCTAGTGCTGGCTGTAGTTACGCTGGGCTGGACCGCTGATCACTACTACGGAAAAGCGGTGGACTTGCGGGATAAGTACCGCACTGCTTACAGCACCACACAGCTGCAGGCAGCCACCATAGATGACATGCAGGCCAGGCAGCAGTCCCTCGCTGCACTCGATGCAAAACACACGAAGGAATTAGCCGATGCACAAAACCAGATCGACGCTCTTGAGCGCGATGTTGCCGATGGTCTTAAGCAGCTGCAGCTTCACGCCCGTTGCCCCTCCGTGTCAGCCGATAAATCCACCGGCACCTCCGGCCCGGATGATGGAGCCAGCCCCCGACTTACTGACACCGCTGAACGGGATTATTACACCCTCAGAAAGCGAATCGAAAAAGCCCGTAAGCAGATAGATGGCCTGCAGGACTACATACGCCAGCAGTGCCTAGCACCACAAACAGCCTCGCATTAGTGGGGCTTTTCTCAATTAAAGGAGTAACAGATGGAATACATTCTTTTGACGCTGGCTAGTCTGGTGGTTGGTTTTATTTTTGGTGTGCTGGTGAACCGTAAGCTCAGCTCAGTGAGGTAGTGAACTATGCAGGATTAGCCTAACTACTCATCATGAAACCCGGCGCGGATTTCTCCGCCCCCACACAGCCCACCATAATGCGAACGAGGTCGTGCTGAACGTATAACCACTACAGGCGTAAGTGATGGGGCTTGTCGCCAGTTTTTCTGGCCTTACAACTCTACAAAGGAGTATCGACGCTGCGGTTATGGTGAGCCGTTTGTGTTTAGTGAGTGGGATGAATACTAATTTCTATCTGAATTCAGCTACGTAACTCACCAGTGAAAATCTCGCTTGATCTGCTCTAACGAAAAAATATACTGTGTGCATAGACAGTATTTCGGGAGGGTGGATCATGCCGAGGCAATACGAAATAGAGGGCGCTTTCCGCGCCGCTGTCAAAATTGAGCAAACTGGACGGCTCACCGTCACCACAAAAGATTTTGTTAAACAACTGGATCGAGTGTTACGTAACAACCTTCAAGGATATCTCTTCCGATGGAGGGGAAGCGCGCACCTTTATGTTGTTCAATCCTAATGGGAGGGTATAAATTTTGGTGCATATGATAATTTGGAATTCCCTTAACTAATAGCCATGGCTAGTTAATGATTTTTATTTTGAAAAAGTTAACACTAGAGGTACTATATAACCTTATTTAGTATGGATAACATTCGCGGGAGGAGGAGTTATGAGAGATTTAGCATTAGTTGATAGCTTTGGTGGCACAGATGCCGACAATGACGATATTTTGCTAAAAGCTTTTGAAGATCATGAGGCTTATCAAGATATATTAAAATTTAAAAAATTTTTAGTCATTGGTAAAAAAGGTAGTGGTAAAACGGCCATTTTTAAAAAAATAATAACAACTCGTGCAGATGATACGTTCTCATATGGTCATACATTCTCTTATTATCCTTGGCATTTCCACCAACAACAAGCCAAAGCCGGAATTCCAAATGATGAAAAATTCACGCACAGTTGGAAATATCTAATCTTAATCTCTTTGTCAAAAATAATTTTAAATCAAGACAATTCTTTGCCATTCAATGATGAATCCAGAGAGGCAATGAGTAAATTAGAGGCTTTTATAGTTGATGCTTATGGTAGTCGTGATCCTGATTTAACCCAAGTGTTTAATCCTCAACGAGAAATTAGGCTTAAACCTCATTTTGAATTGAATTTTAAGATATTGAAAGCTGGTGCCAGTGCTGAGTCAATTTCTATTGCTGATTTACCAACTGTTATTCAAGAGGTAAATGCACAATTGATGAAACTTGTTTTGGCTTCTCTTAACCCCGAACATAAATATTTCATCGCATTTGATCAGTTGGATTTGGGTTTCGATAATAAAGCTGATGATTATATAAGTCGATTGATAGGTTTGCTACTTGCAGGTAGAGATATTAATATCGCGGCTAAAAATGCTCAAGTGAAGTTTTTGGTTACCGTATTTTTACGTGATGATATCTACAACGTATTACGCTTTGAAGATAAAAATAAAATTACTGAAAACTTTATGTCGTTAATTGAATGGGATACGCCTAGAACAACGAAAACTTTAAAGTCATTAATGGAAAAAAGATTCAGTATTGTTGCATCTGATATTGATATTGAGCAGGATGTTAAATGGAGTGATATTTTTAACGAAACGAGAGAAATGCCAGGTCACCAGAGCAAGTATGATCATATCAAAGATAGAACATATCTTCGTCCTCGTGATATGATTAAGTTTGCTAATAGTGCTCTTGCTAAATTTAAAGAACGACTAAACAGTCCCATTTCAAACACGCAGGATGACAAAAGAAAAATTGATAATATTGATATTCACAGTGCTCGTCATGAATATAGTGAATATTTTCTTCGGGAAATAGATGATGAAGTACATAAACATTTTCCGGAGTATGAGAAATTCTTAGATGTTTTAAGGGCTGTTGGAACTTGGCAGTTCGAGAAAAGTACCTTTGAGATAGTATTGTCACAGATTTACTCTAAAAGTGATAAGACACCTTCTGAGGGGCTTTGTTGAATAAATCAGATTTCGGGTAAGTCTCCCCCGTAGCGGGTTGTGTTTTCAGGCAATACGCACGCT